>JACWEE010000001.1 GCA_014653665.1 Pelagibacterales bacterium SAG-MED34
CTACATTTTGACCACTTACTTGTCTTCTAGGATCTTTTATTTTGTTATCAAATCTGATGAGTATTTCTCTTAAGGAACGCCCTGCTATATTTCTGTTTTGGATTTAATAGGATTACATTATCATCTCCATTTAAAGTATTTGTATAATTTTTAAAAGTTAAGTCGTCTATTGAAGACCCAATTAATGAAATTGAGCCTCTAATTTTGTCATTTTCAAAAAGAACTCTTTCATTTTCTTTTAAAGCATCATTTCTAGATATTTTAATTGTTTCCTCGTCCTGAACTAATGATGGTGCATCCGTTGAAGAATTTTCACTGGTAATATTTTTGTCATTAGAAATATCTTTTTGGTCTACTACTGCTGGAGCGAAGAATAGACTGTAAAGTATTATTACAGCTGCACTTAGAGATATTGCAGCAATTACATTTTTTGTATCCATAAATTACTTTTTCTTTTTAACTGGATCAAATCCTTCTCCACCACCTAAAATTTTTATCGGATGGCAACTAAGTATTCTTTTAAATCCATTAATACTTCCTTTTAAAATTCCATTCTCTTTTATGTTTTCAATAAAATAATCAGAACATGTTGGAAGATATCTGCAATTATTACCTAGATACGGAGATATAAGTATTTGATAAAACCTTATAATCTTGATCATTAAAAATTTAATAAAATTGGTCATTTAATTTTTTTAAAGTCTTCTAGTGTTGCGTTTTTTATCATTTCATAAGGATCTTTGCTAACAGATATCCTTGCAATCAATAAGTAACAGTAATTAAGATTAATGTTAATTGATTTTACAGCTTCGTTCATAATATTTCTTAGTCTTCTTTTAATTCTGTTTCTTGTTACTGCATTTCCAATTTTCTTTTTGGCTACAAAACTAATATTTAATCTATTATTATTTTTATCAGAAAGTTTTTTAAAGAAAATTGTTAAGTATTTATTAGAAATTTTTTTTCCGCTCAGAATAGACTTAAAATCCTCATTTTTAGAAAGGCTAACAATCTTGTTTTTCATTAAGCGTTTGTTAATTTTTTTCTTCCTTTAGCTCTTCTTCTTTTTAATACTTTTCTTCCACCCTTTGTCTTTTTTTTAGCTCTAAAACCGACAGCCCTTTTTCTTTTTCTGTTACTTGGTTGATATGTACGTTTCATTGTTGTTAAATTAATGTTAAATTTCGGTAGTTATACAAATATATATATATAAGTACAGCGATTTTTAATAAGTTAAAAATCAATGAATAGAGAAAAAAAAATTAAACTATTTTTAGGCTCTGCCTACATTTTGATAGTATTTGTTTTTTTAATGATTTTTTTTAATAACTTTTCGTTTCAGGATTTTTCAAGTTATGAATTAATAAGACAAAATAGAGAAGCTTTAGAGAATATTAAAAATAGTAATATTTTTTTATCAAGTATTATTTTTTTAATAGGCACCATAGTTTGGGTCCTTTTTTTAGGCTTCGGATCACCGGTATTTCTAGTTGGCGGTTTTATTTTTGGAAAGTGGTTAGGAACTCTACTAGTCGTTTTTGGATTATCTATTGGTGCAACATTTCTTTATATTTTTGCAAACTATTTTTTAAAAGATTTGGTTGAGGAAAAATTTTCATCCCGTTTTAGCAATTTTACTGAGAAGTTTAAAAAGAATGAGTTTGTTTTTTTTCTAATCTATAGATTTGTAGGTGGCATTCCTTTTTTCATTTCAAATATTTTACCTACAATATTTAATGTTAAGGTTAGAAATTTCTTTCTAGGATCAATAATTGGTATGACCCCACAATTATTTGTTGGAGCATCTCTTGGTGCTGGTTTGAGTAAGATATTGGAGGAAAATTCTGAGGTACCAAGTATTTTAGAATTAATTTTTTCTCCTGATATTTATTTACCAATCCTAGGAATTATAATTTTAGTTATAATTGGGTTTCTGTTAAAAAAAAATTTTTATACAAAATAATAGTGGTGCCCCCATCCAGAATTGAACTGGAAACTCATCCTTACCATGGATGTGTTATACCATTTAACTATAGGGGCAATATTTACTTAAATTAGTGTATAAATTTAATTTTTTCAAATTATTGCCTTAATTTTTTTTTAAAATACGTTATATCTATTTGAGGAAAATGTTATGGGAATTCACTACACATATGGAGCTAATAAAAATGCAAAGCTCATGGAAAAAAAAGCTAAAAGAGAAAAAAAGCTTGCAGAAAAAAGAGCAAAAAAACAGGTGAAAACTGGCCCAGTAAAAATTGAAGAAGATAAAACAATTCCTCTTGACCAGGTTATAACACTTGACCATCTTACAAATCCTGACAAAAAATAAATAATGAGTTCAAAAAAGAATAATTTTAGTAAACTTGAACTTGCCTTAAGAAAAAATTTAAAAAAAAGAAAAGAATTCCAAAAAAAAACAAAGAAAAAAAATAAATAATGTCGGTCCAATCTGATAAGTGGATTATACAAATGGCCAGGGATAATGATATGATTTCTCCTTTTGAAGATAAACAAGTTAGGGGAGATAAAATATCATTTGGTGTTTCTTCATATGGTTATGATGCGAGAGTTTCTGATGAATTTAAAATTTTTACCAACGTAAATTCTGAAATTGTAGATCCAAAAAATTTTAAATCTTCAAATTTTATTACAAAAAACTCATCTGAATGTATAATACCACCCAATTCATTCGTATTAGCAAGAACCGTAGAGTATTTTAAGATTCCTAAAAATGTTTTGGTTATATGTTTAGGAAAATCTACATATGCAAGATGTGGAATAATTGTCAACGTCACACCTCTCGAACCAGGTTGGGAGGGACATGTAACATTAGAATTTTCTAATACAACACCGTTACCGGCAAAAATTTACGCTAATGAAGGAGTTGCTCAATTTGTTTTCATTAAGGGCAATGAGGATCCAGCTGTTTCATATGCAGATAGAAATGGTAAATACCAAGGTCAAAAGGGAGTTACACTTCCGAAAATATAATAATGGACAAATTTATTGTTAAAGGTCCTTGCAAAATAAAGGGCGAAATTTCAATTTCGGGTTCAAAAAATGCTGCTTTACCAATTTTGGCATCGACAATCTTATTCGAAAAAGAGGTCATAATAAAAAATTTACCTCGTGTTAAAGACATAGATACAATGATAAATCTTTTAAAATCTCTTGGCTCTGAAATAAAATTTAATAAAAATAGAAAAATCGTTAAAATAACAAAGAAAAAAAAGCAAAATTTTTTTGCATCATATTCACTTGTTAGAACGATGAGAGCTGGAATATTAGTTTTAGGAGCGCTTGTTGCTAAACATCAAAAGTCTATTACTTCTTTGCCTGGTGGCTGCCTAATAGGAGCAAGACCTGTAAATTATCATTTGAATGCACTTAAAAAACTTGGAATGAAATATGATATTAAGAAAGGATATATCCACGCACATACGAAAGAAAAACTCAAAGGTACAAAAATCAGATTTTCAAAAATTAGTGTTGGAGCAACTGAAAATACAATTATAGCCGCATGTTTAGCAAATGGAATTACTATTCTTAGAAACTGTGCAATCGAACCAGAAATAATTGATTTAATAAATTTTTTAAAATCAGGTGGTGCAAAAATAAAATTTATAGGCAAACGCACTGTGAAGATAGAAGGTATTAAATCTTTAGAAAGCACAAGTTATTCAGTGATGTCAGATAGAATAGAAACAGGAACTTTTTGTGTCGCAGCATGTTTAACTGGAGGTAATTTAAAAATAAATAATTTTGACCCAAAAATTATAAAAACAGAATTATCATTATTAAAAAAAGTTGGTGCAAAAATCAAAGTAGCCAAAAAACAAATTCATATATCTGGTCCAAAAAAAATTAAAAATTTAACAAATTTAGTTACTAAAGAATATCCAAATTTTCCTACAGATCTGCAAGCACAGTTTATGGTTCTTCTTTGTAAGGCTAAAGGCAAAAGTTCAATAACTGAAAGTATTTTCGAAAATAGATTTATGCATGTAGCTGAATTAAGAAGATTAGGAGCTGAGATATTAATTAAAAAAAATAAAGCATTTATTTCAGGTGATACTAACTTTCAAGCCGCAGAATTAATGTCTAGTGACTTAAGAGCTTCGGTTGCATTAGTTTTAGCTGCAATAGTTGCCACAGGTTCGTCTACAATTAATAGAATTTATCACCTTGATAGAGGATATGAAAATATAGAGAATAAACTAAGAAAAGTAGGTGTAAACATTCGACGTGTTAATTGATGGAAAACCAGTATTTAAAAAAGATAATTGCACAAACTCCTGAAGATCTTCATATCATTTCAGCTTGCTGCTCTGAGGGTAAAGTTAATATTGACGATGTTAAATATTTAGCTTCTAACAAAATTTTCCTAATTTCAATAGCAAGATTTAGTAAAGAAGAGGAAAATAAAAATAAATTGATAAATAGTATTATCAAATTTGAATTTATTAATTCTTCAAAATCTAAGAATATAGACCAAAATGACACTAATCTAACATTAGAACTATTAACAATTGATATTTTTAAGAATGGGGAGAATTTTGAAATAACTATGTTATTTTCGAAAAATAGAATTATAACTCTTGCCGCTGAAGTAATTGAAGTGACATTAGAGGATCAAAAAATAGCAAATGATAAAAATAATTAATTGTAATAAAAAAAATTACTTAAATATTTTAACAAAATTTTTAGATCTAAGAAGGTCTGAAAAAAAAAATGAAAATAAAATAATATCTAAAATTTTAAAAGATATTAAGAACAATAAAAATAAAAGTCTTTTAAAATATGAGAAAAAATTTAGTAAAAATAGTCAAATTAAGCCAGGTATTAAGCAAATTAATAAGGCAATTAAATCTTTAGATCCAACAATTAAAAGAGCTATTGATTTTGCTTATAAACGTATACTTAAATTTCATACTGCACAAAAAACTAAAGACATTTTTTATAAAGATAATTTAAATAATAAAATAGAATATAAATACGTACCAATTCAATCTATCGGTATTTATGTTCCAGCAAACCTACCATCAACTTTGTTGATGAACGCTATTCCAGCAAAAATAGCGGGTGTAAAAAGAATTGTACTAGCAAATCCAAAAAATAATGGAAAATTAAATCCTGCAGTTTTATATGCAGCAAAAAAATTAGGAATTAATGAAATTTATTCAATGGGAGGCGCACAAGCTATAGGTAGTTTAGCTTATATTCAAAAAGTAAATAAAATTGTTGGTCCTGGAAATATCTTTGTTGCTGGTGCTAAAAGACAAGTTTTTGGAGATGTGGGTATTGAAGGAATGATTGCCGGTCCATCTGAAATAACAATATTAGCAGATAGCAAAACTAATTTAAATGAAGTTACTACATCTATGATTGGGCAAGCCGAACATGACTCAAATTCACAGTGTATATTAATTACCAAGGATTTAAATTTGATTAAAAAATTTAAAAAAGATTTAGAATTAAAATTAAAACAGATACCAAGGCAAAGTATTGCCACTAAAAGTATAAAAAGTAATGGACTAATTTTAAAAGTATATAATGATAGACAAATTATTGATGCAATTAATGAGATAGCTCCTGAACACTTAGAAATAAATGTTGGCAATTATAAAAAGTATAAAGATAAAATTGTTAATGCGGGAAGTATTTGTATAGGAAAATATTCTCCTATGGCATTAAGCGACTATGCTGTTGGGACAAACCATGTATTACCAACTAATGCATCAGCTAAATTTTCATCAGGGTTAAGTTTAAGTGAATTTTATAAAAAAATTAGCCTTATAACTCTTTCAAAAAAAGGTGTTGAGAAAATAGGAGAATACGCTACACATCTCGCTGAGTATGAAGAATTAAAAGGTCATGCTTTGAGTATAAAATCTAGAATAAATAAGGAGTAACTAAATTTGTCGAAACAAGATTTATTGGAATTTAAAGGTAAGGTAATCGATTTATTACCAAATGCCATGTTCAGAGTAAAGCTTGAAAATAATCATATTGTTACAGCTCATACAGCTGGAAAGTTGAGGAAGAATAGGATTAGAGTTCTTCAAGGTGATAATGTAACAGTCGAAGTAACACCTTATGATTTGACAAAAGGAAGAATTATTTTTAGGTTTTAAATAATGGCTTCGTAGCTCAGTTGGTAGAGCAGAGCCCTGAAAAGGCTTGTGTCGCTGGTTCGAGTCCCGCCGAAGCCACCATTTTAGAAATAAAACCTTGCAGCAAAAATGCTTGCATTCAATTTTAAAATCTAATAACTATCCCGCTAGCTGAAGTTTAGCTAAGTTTAATATAATAAAGAAAGAGTAAAAGAAAAGTATGAGTACATTAAAAGGAAAAGTAAAGTGGTTCAACGGTAAGAAGGGCTACGGGTTTATAGAAAGAGAAGACGGAGAAAAAGATTGTTTCGTTCATGCAAGCGCAGTTCGTGAAGCAGGACTTCGTTTTTTGAATGAGAACGACGCTGTAGAATTTGAAATTCAGGATGGAGACAAAGGTCCAAGCGCAGTGAATTTAAAGAAAACTTCTTAAATTTATTTCATTTAAAATTTTGTATAGGAATAAAAGTAGGTAAACCCTATGAATATTCCTATACAATACATACTTGCATTTTAAGTCTAAAATGCTATTTAACCTCCATGTTTATAAATAGTAAAATTTTAGTATCTCATAAAAGACATCATTTTCATGCTGGCTTGCAGCTAGCTATTTAACTATTTTAAAATTTAAATTTAACTCTAATTAGTATAAAACAACAACAGGCCCTGGTGGTGAAATGGTTATCACGAAAGTTTGTGGAACTTTAGTTTTTGGTTCAATTCCAAGCCAGGGTACCAAAAAATGAATAAAGAAAATAAATTAATACCTGAATTACCCTCAGGATTTGAAGATCGTTGGGATAAGAAACTTCTTCTCAAAAAAAAGCTGTTATCAGTAATTGAGAATAATTTTATTAAGTTTGGTGCTGAACCACTCGAAACACCATCGTTCGAAATAAGTGAAAATATAGGATCTTTTCTAGCTGAAGATGAAGCTAATCCTATGTCTGATGTATTTTCATTTAAAGATGGAGATAAAAGTATTACTCTTCGATATGACTTATCTAGTCCTCTAGCAAGATTTGTTGCTCAAAATAACCAAGAATTACCCTCAATTTATAAAAGATATGCTATTCAAAATGTATTTCGTAACGAAAAAGCGGGCAATGGAAGATATAGAGAATTTTTACAGGCAGATTTTGATATTGTAGGAAATGTTAGTTCATCACAAGCTAACGCTGAACTTTGTAATTTAATTTCAGCAACACTTTTAGAATGTGGATTAAAGAAAGATCAGTTTACAATTAATGTAAGTAACAGAAAAATAGTTCAAGGTTTACTAGATGAATTACAAATTACTGAGGAAAAACAATTAAAAGTTATTAGGGCAATTGATAAACTTGATAAGCCTGGATTTGGAATAAAAGGTGTAGAGGACCTTTTGAGAAAGGAAAGAAAAGATACTAGTGGCGCTATTACAAAAGGTGCAGACTTAAATGATAAGCAGGTTTCTAAAATATTAGACTATTTAAAAATTAAAGATTTAAATAAACTGAAACAAAATTTAAAAAACTCACTATCACAGGAAGGAATCAAGGAATTAGAAGACTTTTTTGAGGTCTTTGGATATGGATCAAACTTAGATCAAATCAAAACCAACTTCACAATTGTCAGAGGCTTGGCGTATTATTCCGATTTTATTGTTGAAACTAATTTAAATTTTAAAGTTACAAATAATAAAGGTAAAGAGGTAGATATTGGCAGTGTTTGTTCGGGTGGAGCTTATGCAAAACTTATTTCAAGATTTAAAGGAGTTGATATTCCAGGTACAGGTATAAGTTTTGGTGTAGATAGACTTTTGTTTGCATTAATGCAATTAGATCAGTTTCAATTAGACGAACAAAAACCAGTTTTAGTGTGTGTGATGGATCAAAAATACTTAAAAAACTACTACGAAATTTTAGATCTTTTAAGACAAAACAATATTAATTCAGAAATATTTTTAGATACCAAAAAAAATCTTGGTAAGCAGCTTACTTATGCAAACAAACGTCAATTACCAGTTGCAGTAATCTGTGGAGAAAATGAATTTAAAGATAATACAGTGACCATTAAAAATTTAAAGGGTGTAAAGGGTGAGAACAACAAAACAATTCCCAAGAAAGATTTAATAAATGAAGTCAAAAAACTTATCTGAAAATATACTTAAATCTTTAAAATCAAGTGGATTTGATTATATAGATTTAGATACAGTAATTCCAACAAATCTAATTCTCGAGAGATCTGGGGAGTCATTTAGAAGTTTAATTTTTTCATTTATGGATCAGAATGGAAAGGAAATTTGTTTAAGACCTGATTTGACCATTGCTTCTTGTGTCAAATATCTCAATCAAAAAAAAAAGAGATCTTCAAAAGTATTTTATAGCGGTCAAGCATTCAGAAAAGCTCAAAAAAAAAATGAAAAAATTATCAGAGATCAAATAGGTTTCGAGATCATAGGATCAAAAGATGAAAAAAGAGATGATATGCAAATAATAAATACTGGTATTAAAGTTTTAAATAAATTTAGATATAAGTCTGGGAGTATAACAATAGGAAATGTAGAAATATTTCACTTATTGATAAATAAATTAGATATTCCAAAAAGGTGGAAACTTAGATTACAAAGACATTTTTGGCGAGAGGTGTATTTTAATGAATTATTAAGACGTTTAGAGACTAATTCAGATGTTGATGAAACTATCGTTGAGTTAGATAATAAAAGATACCTTAAACTATGTAAACAAAATCAAAACAGAAATATAGCAGGGCGTTCCTTAAGAGAAATACTCATCAGATTTGATAACAAAATAAAAGATCCTAGAAGACAAGTAAGTGGTCAAAATGTAGTAAAGATTATAAGGGAATATTTAAAAATTAATTGCAAAATGAGTAATGCAGCAACTACTCTAAATGCTTTTTTTAAAAAGAATAAAATAAATCTTACTGTTGGTAAAAATTATTTTCCAATCACAAAAGATAAGGTTTCAAAATTAAATGTACATTTTTCATCTTCTTTTGGAAGAAATCTGGAATATTACACAGGGATGGTATTTAAGATTATAATAAATTCAAACTCTAGAAAAATACAGGTTAATGGAGGTCGTTATGACAATCTTATTTCTGATTTAGGATCTTCAAAAAAAATCCCAGCAGTCGGAGGTGCAATAAGTTTAAATGATTAAAATTGGTATTCCAAGCAAGGGTCGATTAAGAAAGGACACTTTAAATATATTTAAAATTAAAAAGCTCAAAATTCTATCAGAAAGAGGTGATAGGGATCTCTTTGGATATATAAAAGGAAATAAAAACATTAAAATTATTTATCTACATGCGAGAGAAATTATTGAAAGGTTGGGTGATGGATCTCTAGATATTGGATTTTCAGGATATGATTTATTAAAAGAAACTGAATTAAATATACAAAATAAAGTTACTATTGCTAAAAAGCTAGAATATGGACATGCAACTTTAGTATTAGCTGTGCCAGACGAGTGGATTGATATTCAGACACTGGCTGATTTAGAGGAAATTTCATTTGATTTTAAAGATAAAAAGAAAAGTAGAATGAGAGTTGCAACAAAGTATCCAAACCTAACTAGAGAGTTTTTATTTTCAAAAGGTGTAACTCAATTTAAATTAGTTCCCTCTCTTGGGGCAACTGAAGTATATCCATTCACTGGTTCATCAGAAATTTTATCAGACATAACTAGTACAGGTGAAACTTTACGTGCGAATAATTTAAGAGTCTTAAAAGATGGAAATATTCTTAAAAGTACTGCAATTTTAATGTTTAATAAAAAATTGAGTAATAAAAAAGGTTTGAAGAAAATTTTAAACTTGCTTAGCTCTTAACTCTCATTATTATCTCAATTCTATGGATACGATTCTATTGATAATCTTGCTTTTATTGCTTGGTTCAACTTTAGGGGTTTTATATTTAAATTTAAGGCCAAAAACCAAAGAAGAGACCGAAAATAAAGAAGTTGAGGAAATAGCTAATTTAAAAGCAGAAATCGTCTCTTTAAAAGATACTTTAAATAGTACTATTAATAATTCATTAGGTTCAATGTCTACTTCATTTAACAACCTTTCAACAGGTGTTACTAAAGATATGACTGAAGCTTTAACTAAAGTTGATGAAAAAGTTGGAAACTTTAATCAACAGGTGCAGTTATTGAACCAAAGCCAAGAAGGTATAAGTAAAATTTTAGCAGGTGTTAAAAAATACGGAACACTTGCTGAATTTAGTTTGGATGCCTTGATTAAAGATTTATTACCAGCCTCTCAATTCATGACAAATGTTAAAATGAAAGAGGATACCAGTGAAAACGTTGAATTTGCAATTAAACTTCAAGGTGATGTTATGGTTCCGGTTGACTCGCACTTTCCAGTAGAAAAATTTAAAGCAATCACCGATGGTTATGACTCAGATGACAAACGAGCCGTTGCAGATGCAAGAGTAAAATTAGCATCAGCCTTCAAAGCTAAAGCTAAAAGTGTAAATGAAAAATATATAGTTCCACCAAAAACTACAGATTTTGCTATTGTTTATGCGCCAACGGAAAGCTTGTATAAAGAACTGACTGAATATCAAGATCCAAGCACAAAAGAATTATTAACTCAAGAATTAATGAAAAAACACAAAGTTATAATTTGTGGTCCAAACACTTTATCTGCTTACTTACAGTCTTTACACATGGGTTTTCAATCGCTCAAAGTTCAAAAGGGAGCAACTGAAATATATACTCATTTAAAAACAATTAGCACAAGGTTTTCAAGACATTTTGACAATATCATAGTGTTAAATAAAAAATTAGAAGAAGCTATGGCTGTTGTTAATAAGTTTGGAATGGATGCAAGATCTATAACGAGAACTTTGGAAAATATAAAAGATCCAGAGCAGTTTGAAAAAGCCCTAAAAACTGAGAATGTAGAAAAACTTGAAGACCTTCCTAGACAAGCTAAAAAATAAAATTTTATTTTAATATAATTTCTCATATAAGTAATTGCATGAAATGGAATAATAAATTTAATTATCCAAAGTCTACAAGATCAATTGAGGATGGTTATAGAAAATATTCTTTAGGTGAAGATAAACTTCCGAGTGTAACAACAATTTTAAGTGCTACTAAATCTGAAGAAGAAAAGGCTGCTTTAGCAAATTGGAAGAAGAGGGTAGGTTTTAAGGAAGCAAATAGAATTAAAACAGAAGCATCTTCAAGAGGTACGTCAATGCACTCATATATAGAGGATTACTTAAGAGGACGTATCAATGAAAGTTTTTTTGAAAGTAATGAACAATTTAAAAATATGGCTAAAGAAATAATTAAAAAAGGTGTAGATAATAAATTAAATGAAATCTATGGAATTGAAGAAACGTTGTATTATCCTGAGCAATATGCAGGCACCGCTGATTTAATTGGTGTTTATCAAGGCAATGATGTTGTAATTGATTTTAAACAAAGTAATAAACCAAAAAAAACTGATTATATTCAAGATTATTTCTTACAACTTGGAGCATATACCTTGGCGCATGATGTTGTTCATGGAACTAAAATGAAAGCGGGTATAATTTTATTGTGTACGAAAGATATTTTGTTTCAGGAATTTAGAATAGAGGGTGCAGAATTAGAGATGTATCAAAATTTATTCTTAGGAAGGGTCAAAAAATTTTACGAGATGAATAATATAGCTTGACTTTAACAAACCATTTCATAGAAGAAATAAAACTAACTAGAAGCTACTTGTTTAGATGCAACGGTTTAGTCTTAAAAAACTTTCCAAAAACCCATCAAAACAAAGCTAATTAAAGGTTTAAAATATGAATTTAGTAATTTGGGATATAGAATCATCAAGTGCAAGTACTGATTTCGGCAGCATAATAGAAATTGGAGGAATTTTAGTAGATGAAAACTTTAAAGAGAAAGATCGATTTAATCTAAGATGTAGCTTGCCTGAAGGAGAGATATTTCAGGCAATGGCCTTAATAGTCAACAAGACATCAATCAAACAATTAACTCAAACAAACTTAAGTCACTATCAGATGTTGGGTGAAGTTGAAAAAATATTTAAAAAATGGAGTCCTGCGATATTTTTAGGTTGGAGCAGCCTTAATTTTGATGAAGAGATGATAAGAAAAGAGTTTTTTAAAAGTATAAGATATCCATATTTAACTAACGCAGCACCAAATAAACGACATGATGGAATAAATATAGCAAGAGCTGCATATGCAGTAGATCCTACAATCCTAGAAACAGAAATAAACGAAAAAAATAATCCTGTATTTAAACTGGCATCTTTAGCTCAAATGCAGGGAATTGATGCAAGTGATGCTCATTCAGCACTTGCAGATGCCGAATTGACTGCAAAAATTTTAAAGATCGTAAAAAACAAACAAGAGCATACTTGGGAATCTTTTTTAAGAACTGCAAACAAATCAGATACAGAAACTATAATGAAAAAGGGAGAAATAGTAACTTTAAACGAATATTATTATGGCAAATCCAGACTTCATCTAGTCATTCCATTGCATCCAAAACATTGTATGCACCCAATTTACCAAGGATGGTATTACTCCATAGATTTGAGAACTGAAATCCAGCCTTTAATAAATAAATCAATAAATGAATTAAAAGTTGAGATGAAAAAATCTCCAAAATTTTTAAGAACTATACGTGCAAATAAAGCACCTATTATAATTGATGCGAAATACGGAATGAATGCCGAACCTTATAACAAACTTGATAAAAACGTAATTAAAAAAAGAGCAGAATTTGTCCAAAATAATGAACAATTTTCCCAAAATATTTTGACAGCTTTAAGAGAAGTTGCAGAGGAAAAAGAACAATCGAAATCCCAAGAAGATATATATGCAGAAGAAAGTATTTACACAAAATTTACTTCAAACAAAGACACTGCTTTTTTTCCTACTTGGCATGCAGCACCATGGAAAGAAAAATTAAATTTATTAGATAAATTTGATGATGATAGATTAGTTGGATTTGGTAAAAAAATTATATTTCAAGAAGCCCCAGAAGTTTTGCCAGAGACAATGTATAAATCAATTAGAAGAGAAATTGCTAAAAGAATATTAAGTGAGAGAAAAGAGAAGTGGTGGACAATACCTACTTTATATAACGAAATTGATACTTTAAGAGAAAAATACACTAATGAAAATGATAATGAAAAATTATCTCTCTTAGACGAATTTAATACCTACGCAATGTCTATCCAAAAAAAGTATGAAAATGTTTAATGTATAAATCTAAATTAATCCCAATTTTAACTATTGAATAAATAAAATAAATTTATATAAAACTCCTATGGCAACGATTAAATCTACTGATGAAAGTTTTGACAAACTAGTTAAAGAAAATAAAATACTTATTACAGATTTTTGGGCTTCATGGTGCGGCCCATGTGTACAAATTGCTCCAATTTTAGAGGAAATTTCAAACGAAATGTCAGACCAATTATCTATAGCAAAACATAACATTGATGAAGAACCAAATACGCCAACAAAATATGGTGTTCGAGGAATTCCTACTATGATTTTGATGAAAGATGGAAATCATGTTTCAACTAAGGTCGGAGCGGTTCCAAAAAGTGAAATCGTTTCTTGGATAAAAGAAAATATCTAATTTAAGCTTAAAATTTCTCCAGCAAGATATAGCGAACCAACACACAGTATAATAGTATTTTCATTTTTTGATAACGATTTTATACTTTCTTTAATATTATTAGAAAGTTTTAGATTTAATTTTGAATTATCTAACTTTTTTTTAAAATCTTCCTTTGATATTGCCCCATCTTGATTAGGAATATCAATTAAAGTAATTGAATTTACTATATTTTCAAAAGCTTTTATAAATTCTACATGTTCTTTGTCTTTCATCATACCTACGATAAGGTTTACTTCTTCATTTTGATTTTTAATCCAATTAGCGATAGAAAGACTTGCGCTAATATTGTGACCACCATCTATTACCAGTTTATTATTTCTAGCAATATTTTTTAATTTACCAGATTTTATCTCTTCAAGTCTCGCTTTCAATGAAATATTTTTGATACCATTTCTAATATATTCATCTTTAATATTAAAAATTTTTCTTGATGCAGCAATTGAGGTGCTAATATTATAAAGCTGATGATCACCAAGAATACTTGGTTCAGGTAATACCAATTCTCCCAATCCATCTTGATATTGAATAAATCCATTTTTAGACTTTGTAATATTAAAATCTTTACCAAAATAATATTTATTAGAAGTATTATTTTCTAATGATTGTTCTATTTTATCCCTTATTTCATTATTTACTTGTTTATTAACAAATATATTGGAGTTTAAAAGCTTAGCTGTTTTCTCATGTATTACGCCATCAATTGATTTATTTTCAAGCCATTGAAAGTGATCATTATGAATGACACCAATGAGAGTCAATAAATTCTCATTAAAAACATTTGTACTATCAAATTGATGAAATAATCCTGCTTCTATTATATTTATATTATCTTTGAAACTTTCAGCATGTTTTAAAAATGCACAAGTTAAAATTTCAAATAATGTAGCATTGTCGTCTCCTAAAGTCTTTTCAACATCAATCAGCAACTCTATTAAATCTTCTTCATTGATCTCCTTATCTTCAAACACGTATCTTTCTGTGTAAGAGAGTAGGTGGGGAGAAGTGTAAAGATTAGTTTTGTACCCACCCTGGTTTAGTATTGATTTAAGACTATAGCACATGCTTGCTTTAGCATTAGTTCCAACAACTGTAATAACGTTTTTTAATTTATCTTGTGGATCACCCAGTTTTTTTAGTAGATTAAAAGTTCTTCCTAGAGATAAGTCTAGTTTTTTTTTATGATGCTTCTCTAGTTTGGATATTAGTTTCTGAAGTTTCATTTAAATTTTCTAAATGTATATCAGAATTTCTTCTAAGTAATATCGATAGAAGGTTACCAACTTCTTTTTGTATATCTTTTCTATGCACTACTCTGTCGACAAAGCCATGTTTCTCAACAAATTCTGCTGTTTGAAAATCAGAGCTTAATTCTTCTTTAACGGTCGCTTGAATTACCCTTTTTCCCGCAAAGGCGATTAGACATCCAGGCTCTGCTAGATGAATATCCCCTAACATTGCAAAAGAGGCAGTTATTCCCCCAGCGGTAGGATCCGTAAAACAGACAATGTAAGGTAAATTATTATTTTTAAGTTCGTTTATTGCAAGTGTTGTTCTAGTCATATTTGCTAAAGCAATCGTAGATTCGAACATTCTTTGTCCACCTCCGCAAGGAAAAAATAAGTAAGGCGTTTGATTATCTATTGCATGTTGTACTCCATAAATTATTGCTTCTCCCTCAGCAGCACCAACCGAACCTCCAATAAAATCAAAGTTTATTGCACCCGCTGTTACTTCTATTCCATTTATTTTCCCTTTAGCAATCATTACTGCACAATTTTGGTTTGTCTTTTTCCGCGCAGTTTTAAGTCTGTCCTTGTAAGATTTTGTATCAACCCAATTTAATGGATCTTCTGTTGGTATAGGTGACTCTAAGATTTGATAAGCATTTTTACCGAATACTATATCAAACCTTTGTCTACAACTAATTCTATGATGTTTTCCGCAAAGATTACAAACCCATAAATTATTCTCTAAATCTTTCTTTAATATTGGACCTTTGCAACAACTGGTCCAATCTGAATTTGCTATATCCTCTTTCGAAGGTCTTTTTCGAAGCACCTTCTTTATTTTTTCTCCAAAGTTTATAGCTTTTGTTAACCAATTCATGATATTTTTTTTCTTAGATTACTAACTATCTTACTTACATTTATGACAGGATTTTGTCTATTGTTTAAACTTCTAGTAATTTCTTTACAAATTTGACTTCCTACAACAAGTCCATCGGTATTTTTAAAATTTGATATAGTTTTCTCAGTTATCCCAAAACCAATAACACAATTTTTTTTAGGACTTATTTTTTTAATTTTATTATAATTAGCTAATATTTTTTTTGGAGAAACTTTTAGTTTTCCCCCTGTGGTAGACAGCATGCTTATATAGTAAATCATATCATGAGAATCTTTTGTAATACTTTTTAGTCTTTTATTCGATGTTGTAGGAGACAATAATTGGATAAAATTAATTGAATTTTTTTTACATTTCTTTGAAAAAATTTTGTTTTCTGGCCATGGTAAATCAACTACTATTAAACCATTAACACCTGATTTTTTACATCTTTTTAAAAAATTATTTTCACCATATTGGAAAATCATATTGTAGTAACCCATAAATATTACTGGTTTTGGATTTTTACTTTTTTTAAAATCGTTGACAATTTTAAAAATATCATTCATCTTAATGCCATTTTTAATCGCTCTATAAGCACTAGTTTGAATTTGGCCTCCATCTGCTACCGGAGTGTTATGAGGTACACCAACTTCTAAAATATCAGCATAATTTGAAATTGATTTTAAGATTTCCAAAGATTGTTTTTTTGAGCTGTCACCAGCTACAGTATAGGTAAGTAACGCTGGTCTTTTCTCATTTTTTGCTTTTTTAAATGCAAGGCTAATTGGATTTAACATATTTCTTTCCTAATTTTTTTTCTAAAATACCTCTATCTTTATATGCATCTCCGCAACTATTAATAACTACAATTGTATTTTTGCTCAATTTTTTTGCTTCTTTGATGGCAACCGAGAATGCATGGCTCGGTTCGAGAGATGGTCTTAAATTTTCATATTTTGTAACTATTTGATAGGCCTTTAAAGCTTCTTCGTCACTAGCTGCTGTATACCTTGCGCGCTTTGTATCTTTTAAAAAGCAGTGAAGTGGTGAAATTCCAGGATAATCAAGTCCAGCAGAAATTGACTCGGTTTCTTCAATCTGACCATCGCTATCCTGATTTACATATTGAGCCGCACCATGAAGTATCCCGATTTTGGAACCATAAGTTAAAGGAGCTGCATGTCTTTTGCTTTTGGCTGGCCCTCCCGCTTCAACACCAATAAACTCAACTTGCTTTTTATCATAATCCATAAATTCATTCCAAAACCCAAAACTTGAGGAACCTCCTCCCACACAATTATATAATTTTATTTTTTTAGGGACTTCACCAAATTCATTTATTAATTGAACCTTAAGTTCTCTAGATATTTGACTAGTGCTCCAACCACAAATTCGAACAAAAATTGCCGGTCCTACAGTGCTACCAACACACATTGCCGTGGTATCACAATTAGCAACCCAATATCTCATACATTCAGAAACAGCATCTACTAGTGTTTGACTCCCTGAATAAACAGGAATTACATCTGCACCATTTTTCTTCATTGCTTTAACATTTGGTTGTTGTCTCTTTATGTCTTTTGCACCCATAAAAATTTTACATTTTAGACCAAATTTTTTAGCAGCCATGCTTAACATTTTACCAGCATAACCGGCGCCGGTGTCTCCAATTATTACTTTCTTTCCAGACCTTTTTGCCAGTAAACAATGTACAGTTGCATTATATATTTTGTGAGCTCCACCGTTAGCATCAGAAACAACCTTTGACCAAATTTGCGCTCCACCAACATGTTTTGTTAAATTATTTAACTTAATAAATCTTGTCGGTGTTCCAATCCAATTTTTGAAATATTTATCTCTTTCTTTAATAAAGTTTTTGTCATTTTTTAGTTTATTAAATTGTATTTCTAGATCCTCTATAGGTTTTTTAAGTGTTTCCGGTACAAAATTTCCACCAAATTTTCCACCCCAAAAACCAAGTCTATCTCCTTGATCTATAACTGGAATTCCTTTTTTAAGTTTCATTTTTAGTTACAAGATTTAATAGTTTATCAATTTTTTTTAAATCCTTTTTACCTCTCTCATTTTCTAGAGAACCACTTAGATCAATGTAGTAATCTTTATTTTTAAATTTAGGAATATCTTCTATTTTTATATTTCCAGCAATCATTTTATTTATTGAATTAGGTATAGAATTTAATAACTCATGATTAAATCTAATTGATTTCTCGTAGCCTTTTCCATCAAAAAGAATTAAATCTGAAACTTCATCATAATCTTTATATATATCGACGTCCTTTTGACTACCTATTGTCAAAGCAGTAATTACTTTAATGTTATATTTTTCCTTTATTATTTTTGTCTTTTCAGGGCTGACATCATACAATTGATAAAAATCAAAACTAAGTTCTTTAATTTGCTCTAATATCTTATTATCTGGATTAACAAGAACAGCTACAAAACTAGTCTCTTTTTTTTTTATATTAACTAATTTTTTTAATTTCTCATATTCGACATATCTTTTACTTTTTTTGTAATTACTAATGAAGCCGACAAACCTTGGTGGAAATTGATGATTTACAATATAGTTTAAAGTCTCAAGATCAGAGATCCCGCAAATTTTTATTCCTTTGACCATTATTTTAAATGATTGATTAAGTTTTGTAGATTATTTTTAATATTTCCTTTGGTGATTGGTCTACCAATTACTAGCCAGTCACTTCCATTTTTGTATGCCAGCTTTGGTGTTAAGGTTCTTTTCTGATCATCAACATTAGAGTCAAATCTTATTCCAGGTGTTATTATTTCTTTTTTAAATACTTTCCTGACAATATTTACCTCTTTTGGGCTACATACTATTGCATCTAGTTTTGCCTTATTGGCCAATTTAGCCTGTTGAAGTACTATTTTTTTGACTTCTCGGCTGTATCCAATTTCTTTTAGCGATTTATTATCTAAAGAAGTAAGAATTGTTACACCAATTAATTTAGTATTACCTGAAACTTTTTTAGCAGCCTTTAATGCTTCTAAACCTGAACTTATATGTATTGTTATATAATTTAATTTTAAATCCTTTACTGCTTTAATTGTAGATATACAGGTATTGGGTATATCCATTATTTTATAATCTCCAAAAGTAATTTTATTTTTAAGTTTTGTTACGAAACTTCTTCCATTTTTAGAGTTTAAAAACTCTAATCCAAATTTGTATCCAATCTTTAATTTAGAACTTTGGGTCTCTTTTATGATGTCTTTAACTTTATTTATATTTTGTGTGTCGCAAGCAATAAATATTTTATTCTTTTTCATTAATTCTCTTTTTCCACTCTTGAGAAACTTTTAATAATATAGATTTTTTTTCCGGAGTATTTAACTTTTCATTAGTTTTTGGGTTTCTTGATACTCTAGCTTTTTGGGTTCTTGGTTCAATAGAAAAATTCTCTCTTAATTCTACTCTTTCATTTCTTCTAATAGCCTCAAGCATTTCACGGATTGAAATATCAAATAATTTGACTAAATCTTTTTTAAGAAAATTTGGATAATTTTCTGCTAATTCTTTAATTAAATCTGATTTTACAACTGACAATTTTTATTCAGTTTCCTTTTTATTTTTTTTATCATCTAGCTGTTCCGAAAGTGAAGAAAAAGGTAGATTTTTTCCACTTAGTGGGCTTGAATGTTCCTTAATAGCTTTTGCATTCATAATTTCTTCAAGTAATTTAATACTTAAGGCAACTTTTCTTTTTTCGAAGTTTAATTCTGCAATAGCTGCATCTATTCTTTCACCTCCTACAAAACGTGAAGGCCTAGCATCAGTCGCGCTCATAGCAATTTGTGATTTTTTTATTAAAATTTCGATATCACATCCCTCTGGTTTTACAAATAAACCTTTATTATCAGATGAAATTACCTTTACAGTAATTGCATCGTTGATTTTTTTATCCTTAAACCAATCAAATGGGTCTTTTTCTAATTGTTTTAACCCAACTCTAACTTTTTGGTCTGCTTTCTTAATCTCTAAAACTCTCACCTTTAATTTATCACCTTTCTTGTACTTTTTAAGTTCATCCTCAGGTTTTCCTGTAAATGAAAGATCATTTGAGTGCAAAAAACCATCAATATCAAAATCTGCTAACTTTAAATATATAGCATACTCATTAAAGTTACTAATCTCTCCTTCAATATCTGAGCCAACGGGATAATCTTTTTCAAGTTTAGAATAAGGGTTTTCTTGAGTTAATCTATGAGAAATAGCTACTCTTCTTTTGTCTTTATCGATTTCAGTAATAACGCAATCTATCTGGTCACCAACGTTAAAAAACTTTTTTGGAGATATATTTTTTTTAGTCCAACTAATCTCACTACTATGTAATAATGTACTAAGACCTGGTTCCAATTCACAAAAACAACCATAATCAGTTATTTTTACTACTTTTACTTTATATTGATTTCCTATTTGATAGTTTGATATATGTTCAAAAGGATCAGGAGAAAGTTGCTTAATTGAACATCCTACCTGCAATTTTTCCATATCTATAGAGATTATTTTAAGATCATGCTTTTCACCTATATTAAAAATTTCATCAGGATGATTTACTCTACTATAACTTATTTCTTGTAGGTGACAGAGTGTATCTATTGTTCCTTCAGGAGTTGTCACTTCAAAGAAGCACCCAAATGAAGAATACCCTTTAACAACAGCATCTTTGATAATTTCTCCAATTTTAAATTTTTCTATAATTTTTGCTTTATCTTCTTTTTTGCTTGAGGAAACTACCTGTCTTCTTGATACAACACTATTACCTCTAACCATATCAATTTTAATAATTGCGAATTTTTGTTCTACACCAATCAAATGATCAATGTTTTTAATAGGCTTGTCAGAAATTTGAGATCCAGGACAAAACATTAGAGATTTTGTCTCAACATGTTCAACTATAACGCCGCCTTTTGTTTTTTGAATGATTTTACCATTTATCAATTCATTGTTTTCGTAGCATTTCACCAGTTTGTTCCAACCTTTTATCTTCTGTGCTTTTTGCGCGGATACAACTACATCACCATTTTTATCCTCAATTTTTTCTAGTAATACTGAAATTGTTGAGCCTTCTTTTACTTCTTCCGTTATACCCATCATTTTAGTTTCATTTACGTCAATTACTGGTTCACTTTTTAAACCTGGAATGAAAAGAAAAATATACTTATTTGTTATTTTTGTAACTTTTCCCTCAATTATTTTTCCTTCTTCAATTTTATTCTTTGAAAGTTGACTATTTAATAATTTTTCAAACTGTTGACTAGCAGGTGATGTTAGATCTTTATAAATTTCCATTAATTTTTTAGTTTTTTGTCCATAATAGCTTTAATCTTTTTAAAGCAAGCTTTCTTACTTAATTTAGTCGTATTAATCAAGATAGAATCTTTTGTTTTTTTTAATGGTCCATACTTTCTTTCCTTATCTAATTTATCCCTTTTTCTAAGGCTTTTGAGCACTTCTTTATAACTAATATCTAAATTTAATTTTTTGTACTCATCAAAGCGTCTTTTTGCTCGAACATTAACGTTAGCGCTGATATAAAATTTAAACATAGCATCTTTCATTTGCACAGTAATTATATCTCTTCCATCTAATACAGATCCATTATATTTCTTAGGGGGGTTATAGGCACATTCTTGCTGAAATTTGTGCACTATATTCCTAATTTTTTTATCTTTAGCAATCTTAGAAGCGGATTGGGCTACGTCATTTGATAGTAAAGATTTATCTTTTAAATTATTTAAATTTAATACTTTAATTTTATTTTTTACCAATCTATAAGAAAATTTATCTTTTTTGTTAATTTTTAATTTTCCAATATATCTATAAATTTTTCCAGTATCCAAATAAAACAAATTATAATATTCAGATATTAATTTTGCCTGAGTTCCTGCGCCTGCAGCTGCAGGTGAGTCTATTGCAACAGTAATTATGTTATTTCTTCTTTTCAATGTATTTGCGCCCCAATTTTTTTTAAAATTTTAATAAAATTAGGAAAAGATGTATTAATTGAATCTTTGTCAGTGATTTTCCATTTTCCTCCTAAAGTTAATGCTGTGATGCAAGCAAGAAAAAAAATTCTATGATCTTTTAAAAAATTTTTCATTTCAAATTTTTTAGAAAGTATCAAGTCTGGGTTACCATGAATATTAACATTATCTTTGAATCTATCGACCTTAATACCAATTGATCTCAAAAATTTTACTCCTAAATCTAATCTCTTAGACTCTTTTTTATTCATCTCACCTAAATCTTTAAATTTTGAGATACCTTTTGATTTCGCTGCAACTAAAAAAATAATTAAGAATTCATCAATTGCAGAACTGTTTAATTTTGCAGGACAATTTATTGCTTTTAAGTTTTCTTTACCTTTTACATGAATATTTGCAATTTTTTCACCTTTATATGTTTTTTTTCCTTTGAGTTTAATATTCGCACCCATTTTATTCAAAATGTTTATTATTCCAACTCTGCTACTGTTTACGTTAACATTCTTAATTTCAATTTCTGATTTTTTCGAGAGAAGTGTCAAAACAATAAAAAAAGATGCAGAACTGATATCACCAGGAACCTTGTAATTAAATCCTTTAAATTGACTAAGACCTTGTATTTTAATTAATTCATTACCTCCCTTTTTTTTTATTTTTAAAGGATACTTTAAAAATTTTAACATTAACTCCGTGTGATTTCTTGAAGCTCTTGTATTGAATACTGATACTCCTGGTGTATTTAAAGCCGCCAAAATCATACAAGATTTCACTTGGGCACTACCAATATTTTCATCATATGTGATTGGCCTTAGAAATTCCGAACCTAATATTTCAATCGGAAGATGATTTTTCTTACTCTTAATGTTTGCGCCAAATTTTCTAAGAGGATTGATTACCCTAGAAAAATCTCTTTTTGATAAACTTTTATCTCCAATTAATTTTACTTTTTTTTTACTTTTAACTAATAATCCTAGAATTAATCTTGCTAATGTGCCAGAATTTCCTGCATCGATTGTAACTTTATTTTGAGTATCGAAACCATTTAAACCAAATCCTTCAATTATATAGGTATTTGCTTTTTTTCTGTAATTAATGCCAAGTTTTTTTATTGTTTTCAGTGTGTTTAAAACATCCTCAGATTCGAGTAAATTAGATATCTTGGAAACCCCAACTGCTTGTGAAGCAAGAAGTACAGTTCTTATGGAAATACTTTTATCTGAACTAACAAAAATTTTCTTATTAAACTTACTAATTTGTTTTTCAATTAGAATATAATTAGACATTAATGAATTAACTTATTTTAAATTCATTACCAAAGTATGCTGATTTTGCACTTGAGTCTTTTATAATTTCGCTAGGGCTACCTGAAGCTATAATTTTACCATTAGATAAAACTATCGCTCTATCCACACAACTTAGCAAGTCTCTTGCTTGATGATCGCAAACTATAACAGTAATTTTTTCCAATGACTGTAAATTTACTATAATTTCTTGTAACATTTTTATTGTTAAAATATCCAAAGCTGCGAATGGTTCATCTAATAGAAGAATGCTTGGATCATTTATTAGGGCCATAGAAATTACCAGTTTCTTTTTTTGTCCACCAGATAGATGTTTTGCTTTAATTTTTAGCAAAGAATCAAATTCAAACTGGGATATTATTTTTTCAATCTTACTTTTTCTTAATTCTTTTTGTTTAATATGAATTTCACCAACAAGTTCTAAATTTTCAATTAAATTTAAATCTTGTATAAAGCCTCCATATTGAGGCACATATCCAATTCTAAACTTTGTTGCCCTTTCATATATTGGAAGGTTTGTACAATCTTCACCATTAATCAAAACTTTACCAAAATTCGGATCTTTCAAGCCAGTAATAATATGGAAAATAGTAGATTTTCCAACCCCGTTTGGACCCAGCATTCCTAAAATTTCTTGTTCATTTATTTTTAAATTTAGATTATTCAAAATTTCTCTTTTGTTATAAAACATTGAAATTTTATCTAATTGTAGAATTGTTCTACGAGCTTTGAAATTTTTAATTCTAAATTTTTTAATTAACGCCATTAATTTGTAACAACTTCAATTTTTTCAATTGCACTTTCTGGATTTATGTTTATGTTTTTTGTCTTTAAATCAAATTCTACAATACCTGCCTTCATTTTTGATTTTGGATCTGTTATCAAAACATCATTGTAAGCCACAGCTTTATTTGTTTCCATATCTATATCAAAATTTATACAAGTAATTTCTTTATCTTGATAATTTATTATTACATTTTTGTAAAATTTTGAATTTAAATTTACAGAATTGTACTGAGCAAAATCCGACACTATATAAATTGTATCTCTTTTTTCTGAAGTAATTTTACCCTTTACATTAATTAAGTCTAAAATATCAGAATTGTTCATATTTGATCGCCCAGAATTTGCTAAGAGATGAAAACTATTACCTTTTTGATCTACAGAGGTGTATTCTATGTCTTTGACAAGGTCTTTAACTTTTGTTTCTTTAATCTCATTTTTAATCTCTGATTTTTTTAATTTTATATCTTTAATTTGATTGTTATCTAATTTTGAATTATCGGCTTTGCTAGAATTTTCTTTTTTATCATTGTAAGTCTTTGTATCTGAAAACGATTTTGGGGTCTCTTTATCTTTCTTTATTAATGAATTAAGTTCATTGTTCTTAATTTCTAATTCTAATATTTTTTTTTCAAGTATTTTTAACTGTTCTTGATTATAAATTTCTAAAGAATTTATTTCTTCAACAATACTTTCGTTTGATTTGAAATATTTATAATAAACTCCAACTATGATCGATAACATTAAAGTTATGATTATAATTTGAATAAAACTCTTAATCGACATCTAAGTTATATTAGCATTTAAAATGTTGTGGATATGAATAAATCCAATTGTTTTATTTTTCTTATTATTCTGATGCACACACAAACTTGTAATTTTCTTGTTGTTCATGATTGAAAGAGCTTGTGCAGCAAGCATATTCTTATCAACACTTATTGGTCTCTTTTTCATAACTTTTTTTAGCTTTAAATCTTTAAAGCTAAGTTTTATGTTGTTAATTCTTTTTAAATCTCCATCAGTTAAGATACCAGTGGTGTAGTCACGATTATTTTTAATAACTAGAGTACCAAGATTTTTTTTAGTTATACTTACTAATGCATCTTTCATACTGACATTTTCATTTACAAAAGGAATTTTTTTCCCCGATAACATTAAATCCTCTACTGTCTTCAGTTTTATTGATAAAGAGCCGCTTGGGTGAAATTTTTTAAAATCTAATTTTCCAAATTTTTTGTAAACCATGCATGTAATTGCTATGGCATCCCCTAGAGCAACTTGTACCGTAGTAGATGATGTCGGAACAATATTGCCAGGCCCAGCCTCTTTAACAGATGGCAATAAAAATTTTAAATCAGAATTTTTATATAACAGCGAGTCTTTTTTAGAAGTTATACCAATTAGTTTTATATTTTTGTTTCTGGATGTATATTGAATAATATTTTTTAATTCCTCGCTTTGTCCACTTAAACTTATAAGTATTAATATGTCATTTGATGTAATTTGACCCATATCTCCATGACTAGCGTTTGAGGCATCTAAAAAAAAAGAGGGCGTTCCAGTTGAAGAAAGTGTAGCAGACCATTTTTTTCCAATTATCCCACTTTTACCAACACCAGAAATTATAATTTTTCCATTTTTACAATTTATTATTGTCTTAATTATTTGTTCAAATGATTTTCCAATATTGGCCTCAAGCTTTTTAAGCGAAGTAGTCTCCATTTTAACAACTTCTTTGGCAATTTTTATTATATTTTTTTTCATCTTAGTGAGACCAGATATCTTCTTTAAAAGAGGCAAAATCTAGTTCAACTCTAGTATTAATAAATTTAATTGTATTATTATAGAGCCCTAATCTTTTCTCTCTCTCTAATATTTTTTTTAAAGAGTCATATATTTTATGGAGATAAACTACATCCTGTGCACAATATTTAATTTGTTTTTCAGATAGATCTCCACCAAAATCAGATGTCTGTAATTGTTTGCTAACATCTATTCCAATAAACTCTTTAATTAAATCTTTCAATCCATGCTTATCGGAATAACTTCTGGCAATTTTGCTCATTATTTTTGTACAATTAACATTTTTAATATCTACTTCTAAATATTTTTTTATAAATAAAAGATCAGCCCTAGCAAAATGAAATAATTTATTAATATTTTCATTTGCAAGCACATTTTTAAGATTTGGGGCGTTATAGTTATCTTTATTTAACTGAATTATATGTGCATCATTTTTTCCTGAGGAAATTTGAAGTAAACATAGTCTATCCCTCTGAATATTTAAACCTGTGAACTCACAGTCTATTGCTATCTTGTCACTGAAAGTTATTTCATCTGGTAAATCTTCTTTATGTAATTTAATATCTAAATTCATTAGTAGATATATATATATGAAAAATCAGGATTCAATTTTAATATTTGGTTCATCTGGTCAAATAGGAAAATCTCTTATAAGAAAATTTACAAAAAATAACTATAGAGTTACCGCTGTTACAAGAAGTATTCATCAAAAAGGTTATCAAATTAAGACACAATCAAATTATGGGTATTTAGAGCTAGAGGAGATTAAATCTTTTACAGAGGAAAATATATCTAGATTAATGAAAAACAACAATGTGTGCATAAATTTGATTGGCATATTGTACGAAAAAAAAAAAAATCACTTTAATATGATACATTCAGATCTTCCATCTTTGTTATCAAAAGTTGCACAAAAAAACTCTTTTGACCAATTTATTCATTTATCAGCTTTGGGCATCGAGTCCGCAACCGATAGTAATTATGCTATGAGTAAATTAAGTGGAGAACAAAAAGTAAGACAGAATTTTTCTTCTTCAGTCATTTTAAAACCTTCCATAGTGTATTCTGTAGATGATAATTTCACTACTAATTTTATGAAATTGTTGAGCATGCTTCCTATAATGCCATTATATTATTCTGGGAAAACAAAATTTACACCAATTCATGTTTCTGATCTAACAAATATTATTTTTGAAGTAGTTCAAAAAAAAATTACAGGTACAACTATAGAATGCGTCGGTCCAGAAGTTATTACTTTTAAAGAAATAATTTTAAAAATTCTTAAATCAATTAAAAAGAAAAGGTTATTATTACCATTACCATTATCTTTGGCAAAACTTAATGCCAGAATATTTCAATTAATGCCCAAGCCATTATTAACCATGGACCAGCTTAGATTATTAAAATATGATAATGTTGTGTCTAAAAAATATAAAACAAATTTTGATTATAAAATAGATGCAAATAAAAAATTTGATGATGAAATAAATCTTTATAGTTTTAACTGGACTAGTGGAGGACAATTCTCTAAAAAAAGAATTAGTAAAACAAATTAATGTTAACAAATATAATATATTTTGCAGTCTTTGTAATTCTTGTATTTGTTTTATCTATTGCCGTAAAAGCAATTACTAGAGGGGTTGAGGCAAAACAAATAATTAAAGATGAAAAAAGTCTTGATTTAGATTCAGAAAAAAGCATACAAAATTTAGAAGTAGTAGACCAAATAAAAGAGTTAAAAAATTTACATGAAAAAGGTGTACTGAATGATGATGAGTTTAGAAAAGCAAAAGAGAAAATTCTTAAATAGATTATGCTGATTTTACTTTTTTTTCTATAAATTTTGGAAATTCGTCTTCCTTGTCTACTGCATCATCTTTTTTGCCTTTTGGCTGGAAAACTATCATTAGATGCAAAGGGCAGTAAGAAAATTTCTCTATAGTTTTTCTACCACAAAATGATGAGTCTTTTTCATCAGGGTGACCCTCCATATACTTACAAGTACTTTCATTTAAATCTTCTAAACCTAGATTTTTTGCAGGTTCAAAGTTTTTATCTAAAAGCAATGATCTAAATCTATGTTTTCTACTACCCTTTTTTAAACTATTGTTACTATCTGATATTTTTCCAATATTATTATGGTTTATGGATGATCGAGTTTTAATTTTCGCTGATAAATTTAATCTATGTGCTTTTCCAATAACGGCATTTCTGCTAACCCCCCCAATTATTTCAGCAATTTGGCTTGCAGTTTGACCTTTACCCCAAAGATCTTTAAGTTTATTAACTTTTTCTTCTGTCCAGCCCATAATACTATATTTAGTATAATTAAATTTATTTACAACACTATCTAGAAATCACAAATAAAACTCTATAACAAGCCTTTTTTTATGTTTTTTAACAATTATTGAAAAAAAAGTTTATTAATAATTACTTATGGTTGAATTACAGAAAAAATATCAAATTGGTGCTAGAAGATTTGGAATTATTAATTGGGTAGGAACTTATTCTTTATTTAAAAAAGAAGTTTTAAGATTTTTAACAGTATCAGGCCAAACCTTATTTGGACCAATACTGACTAGTATTCTATTTTTAACAGTCATCTCATTAGCGATAGGTGATCAAAGAGCTGATGTATTAGGAGTTCCATATATTAAATTTTTAGCTAGTGGTTTAATAATGATGCAAGTAATTCAACAAAGTTTTGCTCATTCAAGCTCATCTTTAATGATGGGAAAGATGATGGGCACAATTACTGATGTAGTACATAGCCCTTTATCTGCATCAGAGGTAGTATTTGCTATAACTTTTGCCTCTGCAGCTAGAGGTCTTTTAATTGCATCAGCCTCAACTTTAATATTTATTTTTTTTATTGATTTATCAATACAACATTTTGTTTTGTGGTTTACGTATTTGTTCTTAGGTGGATTAGTTATGGGATCACTTGGAATTATCCTTGGACTATACGCAGACAAATTTGATCAAATGAGCACTGTAACCAATTTTATAATTGTACCTTTAAGTTTTTTAAGTGGAACATTTTATAGTATCGATAGATTACCTGAATTTTTAAAAGTTTTAAGTAACTATAACCCTTTTTTTCATATGATAGATGGGTTTAGATTTTCATTTATTGGTCAGTTAGATGGATCAGTAACATTTGGCATTGCTTTATTAACTTTTTTAAGTTTGGTTATTACTTACTTTGCATACTTTCTAGTACACAAAGGTTACAAAATTAAATCATAATATAAACATGAGTTCTTTAGCTAAAAACTATAAAAGAAGAAACCTATCGTTCAATAAAGGTAAAGGATCTTTTTTGTATACTAAAAGAGGAATAAAGTTTTTAGATTTTGTTCAAGGAATTGCTGTTAATTCTTTAGGCCATGCAAACCCAAAATTAATAAAAGCAATTAATAAACAATCAAAAAAACTTTGGCATGTTTCTAACTCTTTCATAATCCCTGAGGGAGAGGAATTAGCCAAAAAATTAACAAATAGAACTTTTGCAGATGCAGTTATTTTTCAAAATAGTGGGGCAGAAGCTACAGAAGCTGCCATAAAAGTTGCAAGAAGATATTTTTATTCTATAGGTAAACCAAAAAAAAATAGAATTCTTTGTATTAAAAATTCTTTTCACGGAAGAACTATTGCGGCAATAAATGCCAGTGGATCTAAAAAAATGACAGAGGGATTTGGACCAAAAGTGGGTGGGTTTGACCATTTTAAATTTGGGAACCACAAAGAATTAAAAAGAAAGATTACAAGTAAAACTGCAGCTATAATGATTGAACCAATAATGGGTGAGGGAGGTATTAAAGTAATACCTGCTTGGTGCCTTAAAGAATTGAGACAGATTTGTAATAAAAAAAAAATTCTCCTTATTTTAGACGAAGTTCAGTGTGGAATTGGAAGATCAGGTAAGTTTTTTTCATATGAATATGCAAACATAAAGCCAGATATAGTTCCAATAGCAAAAGGAATTGGAGGCGGGTTTCCAATTGGTGCAGTTTTAATGACACAAAAAGTTTCGAAGGCAATGGTTCCAGGCACACATGGATCTACTTTTGGTGGAAACCCTTTAGCAATGTCAGTTGGTAATGCTGTAATGGATGAAATTTTCAGAAAAGGCTTTCTTTCAAAAGTTAAAAGTAATTCAAAATATTTTATTTCAGAATTAAATAAAATTAAAACGAAATTTCCAAATATTATTAAAGATGTAAGAGGAATAGGATTAATTCTCGGAATACAATTACATCATGACCAGACAAAATTCATTCAAAGTTTACTGAAAAATAAACTACTTACAATAAGAGCAGCTGAAAATGTTATAAGAATTTTGCCTCCATTAAATGTAAATAAAAATGAAATAAATATAGCTTTAAAAATTATCAATAAAGTTTGCGAAGGGTATAAGAAATAATGAAAAACTTTCTTCATATTAGAGATATTCCTACAAAAGATTTAAAAAAAATTATTTCTGACGCAAAAAATAGAAAAACAAAAAGAAAAAAATTAAATACTCTGGATCCAGACAAAGACTCACCTCTAAAGGGGAAAATTCTTTTACAGATGTTTGAAAAATCTAGCCTTAGAACTAGATTAAGTTTTTATTTAGCTATTAAACAATTAGGTGGAGGATCTTTAACGTTAAGACCAGAGGAGTTACATCTTGGTATTGGAAGTGAAAGTATAGCGGATACATCTAAAATTTTATCAACTTATGGTAATGCTTTTATGCTAAGAACAGACTCTGACAAAAAATTAGATGAATTCAAAAAATATTCAGATATACCGATAATAAATGGATTAAGTCCATCCTCGCATCCCACTCAGGTTTTGTCAGATATTTTTACTATTCAAGAAATAAAAAAAAAAAGTATTTCAAAATTAAAACTATGTTGGATAGGAGATGCCAACAACAATATGATGAACAGCTTAATAGAAGCTTGTATAAAGTTCTCAGTTTCCTTAAATATTGCCTGTCCCAAAGACTATCAGCCAAATAAGTATCTTACATATTTAATAAAAAAACAAAAAGGGAAAATTAAAATTTTTAATAAAAAAGAAAAAGCTGTTAAGAATTCCGATGTTGTAATGACAGACAAAATCATTTCATTAAATGATAAAGTAAACAAGAAAAAGAAACTTAAATCATTTAAAAATTTTAAATTGGATACAAAAACTATGAGTTTAGCCAAAAAAGATGCAATATTTCTGCATTGTCTTCCAAGAGGGAGTGAAGTTACAGAGGAAGTGTTTCTTGGTAAACAATCTAAAGTATGGCAACAAGCTCTTAACAGAGTTTATGTTCAAAAGAGTATTTTATTATATTGCTTTGGTAAATTAAGGTAATTGTAAAGGACTATCAGCATTAGCATTCATATATAGAATTACTGAAGCTCTATCTTTCTCTTTTTTTAACCCTGCGAAAGCCATTTTGGTACCCTTTATATATGAAGCAGGTTTTATTAAAAAACTATTCATCTCTTGGAATGTCCAATCTTTTCCAAATGCTATAAGGGCTTTAGAATATTTGTAATCCTCCAGAGCACCCATATTTCTACCTAGTACATTGTAAAGTGCTGGTCCAATATTATTTCTTCCACCTTTTTTAATTGAATGACATGCGCTACACTTTTTAAAGACTTTCTTTCCGTGATCAACACTTCCCATGGCTAATAGAGTAGAAATATCAACTGCTTCAACCGCTGTGGAAGCTTTCGTACCATCTGTGTCAGCAAATTCAACTTTATAAGCTGATTGACTGGGCTTCTCTACGTAATAGATAATGTCAGAAATTTTAGTTATTCCAAATATAACTACAAAAATAACAACTATCGCTGCTATAATTTTATTAATTTCAAATGAGTCCATGATTTTTAATTATTATCCTCGTATAACATGTTAAACAAAAAAAAAACTAAATTTAAATTTAATTATTGCGTCTGAAAGACGCATAATACTTAGTTTATGAGTAATACAGTAATTTTAATCCCTTCAAGATTAGCTGCAACAAGGTTACCAAATAAACCTTTATTAAAAATCAATAATATTTCAATTATCAATCATGTTTACAAAATTGCAAAATCATCTCTAATTGGAGAAAGTTATGTTGCAACAGGTGATAAAGAAATATTTGATGAGGTCACTAAGCTAGGAGGAAAATGTATTTTAACCAAAAAAGATCATAAAACTGGAACTGACAGAATTTTTGAGGCTTATCAAGAGTTAAGAGATGACAATATTGAATATGTAATAAATCTTCAAGGAGATGAACCAATGCTTGATATTGAGGATGTTATAAATCTCCTCAAAAAAACTATTGAAAAAAAATCTAAAATTTCAACATTAGCTTGTCAAATTGAAGACGAAAAATTTTTCTTAAACAAAAATGTTGTTAAAGTAACTACAAAAGAGGAACTTCATCAAAACAATTTATCAACAGCAACATCATTCACGAGAGAAATTAAAAATACCCAAAAAAATATTTACCACCATATTGGAATCTATATTTATAATGTTTCATATTTAGAAAAGTTTGTTCAATTAGATCAAACTCAGAATGAAAAATCGCAAAAACTAGAACAATTAAGACTAATGGATAACAATATTGAAATAGACGTTGGATTAGCAAAAACTAAACCTATTGGTGTAGATACAGACGAAGATTATCTAGAAATAAAAAAAATTATGGAATATAAAAATTAAATTATGAAAATTGCTTATCAAGGTGTTGCAGGAAGTTACAGCGAAAGTTGTGCTAAAAAAATGTATCCAGAGAGTGAAACAATACCCTGCAAAACATTTGATGAATGCTTTGAAAGGTCTAGTGAAGATAATTCAATAAAATCTTTAATTCCAGAGTCAAATAAAACAACTGGAAATATTGGTGTCGAATATTTAATCTTTAAATATAGACTAAATATTTATGCAGAGCATTTTTTTCCAATTAATCATAATCTATTAGGATTAAAAGATTCCAAAATAGAAGACATAAAAGATGTTTACTCACATGCACAAGCATTAAGCCAATCTTCAAGTTTTATTAAGAAAAAAAAATTCATAGAAAATGTTAGAGCAGATACAGCTGGTTCAGCAAAATTTGTTTCAGAAACTAAAGATAAATCTAAAGCTGCTATAGCTTCTAGTCTTAGTGCAGAAATATATGGTCTTAAAATTCTACAAGAAAATGTCCAAGATGATAAAGATAACGTGACTAGATTTTTATTACTTGGTAAAGATATTTTTCAGCCAGATTTTTCAGATGATAATCATATAACATCAATATTATTTAAGTTGAAAAGTAAACCCGCTGCTCTTTACTCTGCACTATCAGGATTTGCAATAAACGGAGTTAATATGAGTAAACTACAAAGTTTTCCTGAAAAGAACTCATTTTCCTCATATTTTTTTCTATGTGATATAGATGGACATATAGAATCTCCTAAAATCAAAAACTCACTTGAGGAATTGGGTCTGCATTGCCAGGATATGCACGTACTAGGTGTTTATAAATCCGATAAATTTAGACAAAAATAAATTTATAACTTTCTTGTAGAATAGAAATTTTTATTGATATAATAAAGTTGGAGGCCAATCAGGTGGTGTTACCACAAATCCCCCAGGATCGAAAGATAGCAAGGGTAGTGAGTATTTTCCAGGTTGGTTGGTCTCCTTAAAAATGACAGAAAATTCAAAAGTGCTAGCATTAAAATATAGACCTCAGGTATTTGAGGATTTAATTGGCCAAGAGATTATTGCTGAAACAATTAAAAATTCAATAATTTCAGACAAATCACCTAATGCATTTTTGTTTACAGGTATTAGAGGAGTAGGAAAAACAACTTTCGCAAGAATAGTTGCAAAGTCATTAAATTGTGAGCATGGAATTGAAAACATGTGTAAGAAAAAATGTAGTAACTGTGATGCAATTACAAACTCAAATCATATTGATGTTTTGGAAATGGATGCTGCAAGCAAGACCGGCGTTGATGATGTTAGAGAGCTTATTGAATTTTCAAGATATGGACCAACAACCGCTAAATATAAAATATTTATTATTGATGAGGTTCATATGTTAAGTAAGCAAGCATTTAATGCACTTTTAAAAACATTAGAGGAACCACCAAAATATTTAAAATTTATTTTTGCAACAACCGAAATCAAAAAAATACCTGTAACAGTAATCTCGAGATGTCAACGCTTTGACCTCTCCAGAGTGAAATCTGATGAGCTTTTTAATTATATAAAAATGATTAAGGATAAAGAAGGTGGTAAAGTTTCTGATGAAGCTTTAAAATTAATTGTAAAAATTTCAGAAGGATCTGTTAGAGATGCATTATCTTTGTTAGATCGTGGACTTGTGGCTAATCAAAATGATGAGGAATTAAATCTAGACAAAGCACAAAGTATTTATGGATATTTTGATAAAAGTTCTCTGATAGAATTAATTAAAAATCTGTTTAGTGGTGATGAAAAAAAAGTATTTGCGTTGTATAGAAAAATTTATGATTCTGGTGTTGATCCCAAAATTTTTTTGAATGATTTTCTTGAGGTTTTATATTACCTAAAAAATATTAATTTTATAAAATTAGACGGAAATAATTTTTCTTTAAATGATCAAGATTTTAGTAATCTTTCCATAATATCTGAAAATTTAGATTCAAAGGACATAATCCTTTTTTGGCAATTTACACTTGATACAATTGAGGAAATTAACATTGTTTCAAATCCAAATTTATCAGTTGAAATGTTCCTTTTCAGATTAATGAGAATAAAAGGTTTTAAGGAGAAGGATGCTGAGGAAACCTTAATTGAAAAAAAGCCTGATGCTTTAATAAAAGAACCTGAAAAAAAAACTTCAAGTAAAACAATAGATCAGATTAAAAATGTTTCACAACAAGAAAAAATTGAACCGAATTTAAATAAAGATGAAGTAATTAATGAACTTAAAATTGGTTCATTTGAAAGTTTGATAAATTTCTGTACTGAGAAAAAAGAAGCTAAGCTTAAATATGAGCTTGAAACTAATACAAATTTAGTTTCATTCTCCGAGGGTTTAATAGAAATATCTTTTAATGAAAATTTAGACAAAGACTTTATTAAAAATCTATCTAACAAACTATACGAATGGACATCTAAGAGATGGATTATCTCATTATCAAAAAACCAAGGACAAATTTCAAAAAAAGAAAAAAATAAAATTGATGAAATAAAAATATTTGATGATGTTAAAAAGTCTGAAGCATATAAAAAAGTGATCGAAGCATTTTCTGATGCAGAATTAATAAATGTTGAGTTGAAAGAGGATTAGAATGACAGATTTTTCAAAATTAATGGAAAAAGCCAAAGAAATTGAGAGCAAAATGAAAGAAAGCCAAGAAAACATTAAAAAGATCGAGGTTGAAGGTGTCTCGGGAGCTAATGATGTAAAGGTTACTTTAAATGGAGAGGGCACTATGATTTCAATTAAGCTTAGTGAAAATGTTTTAAAAGAAGAAAAAGTAATTTTAGAAGATCTTATTACTGCTGCTCACAATAACGCAAAATCACAACTTAAATCAAAAACAGCAGAGGAAATTTCTAAGGCCTCAGGAAATTTTGGAATTCCTGGATTTAAGTGGCCTTTATAATTTAAATGCAAAATATTCCCGAAATAGATAATTTAATTAAACTAATTTCAAAACTACCGGGGTTAGGACCTAAGTCTGCAAAAAGAATAATTTTAAAAATGATTAATAACCGACAAGAATTACTTAAGCCTTTGGCTCAAAATTTGAGCGAAGTTTTTAAAAATGTAGTTAGATGTAAAATTTGTGGAACATTAAAGCCTAATACAATTGAGTGTAGCTATAATAATTGTGAAATAGTAGAAAAAAAATATAATAAAATTTGTGTTGTAGAAAATATTTCAGATCAGTGGGCAATAGAAAGTTCATCAATTTTTCAAGGTTACTTCCATATTTTAGGAGGGACCCTCTCAAACAATAATAATAGCAATAGAGAGGACTTGCTTATTAATTCTCTTATAGAAAGAATAAATAAAGATGATATTGAAGAAGTAATTTTAGCAACTAGTGCAACTGTAGAAGGCCAAACTACTGCATTTTATATTCAAGATAGTCTAAAAAAAACTGACGTCAAAGTTTCAAAACTAGCCCAAGGTTTACCAGTAGGTGGAGAAATCGAAAATTTAGATGATGGAACTCTTATATCTGCATTCAAAAATAGAAAAAAGATAGAGGCTTAATTAGCTTTTTTTAATTAATCTATTTAAGTGTAAGAGAGGTTCTGTATAGCCAGAAGGTTGGGATTTTCCATGAAAGATCAATTCACATGCTGCTTTAAAAGCAATAGATTTATCATACTCTGGAGACATACTTTCGTAGTTAGAGTCGTCTTTATTCTGTTTATCAACCACTTTTGCCATTTTTTTTAAAATTTCTAGAACTTGTCTATTTGAACATAAGCCATGATGGAGCCAATTAGCAATATGTTGAGATGAAATTCTTAAAGTTGCTCTATCTTCCATTAATCCAATATCATTTATATCTGGGACTTTGGAACAACCTATACCTTGATCAATCCATCTTACTACATAACCCAAAATAGTTTGTGCAGAATTTGAAATTTCAGTATTAATTTCATCAACAGACCAATTAGGACGATCTGCTATTGGTATAGTAAGAAGATCAGATAATTTTGATGGCTCTCTTTTTAATATTGCTTTTTGTTTTTCAAAAACATTTACTTCATGGTAGTGCATAACATGTAATGCAGCGGCAGTTGGAGAAGGAACCCAAGCACAATTTGCACCTGCATTGACATGTCCAATCTTTTGTTCCATCATTTCGTTCATTTTATCAGGCATGGCCCACATTCCTTTACCAATTTGAGCAACCCCTGAAAATCCGCATTTTAAGCCTATATCTACATTATTATCCTCATAAGTTTTAATCCACTTAGACTCTTTCATATCTCCTTTTTTGATCATAGGTCCAGCTTCCATTGAAGTGTGCATCTCATCACCAGTTCTATCCAAAAATCCAGTGTTGATAAAAAATACTCTATCTTTTAGTGTTCTAATACATTCCTTAAGGTTTGCAGATGTTCTTCTTTCTTCATCCATAATTCCACACTTAATAGTGTTTTTTTCTAATTTTAAAACTTCTTCGACTTTTGTAAAAATTAAATTAGTAAATTCAGTCTCCTCTGGCCCATGCATTTTTGGTTTTACGATGTAAATTGATCCTTCTCTTGAATTACCTTTTCTTTTCAAATCATGAATACAAGCTGCTGAAGTTATAAAAGCATCCATTATTCCCTCAGGAACTTCTGATCCATCATTTAAAGTAATTGCAGGGTTTGTCATTAAGTGTCCAACATTTCTCACAAGTAAAAGACTTCTTCCGTGAAGTTTTGACTTTTCACCATTCAATGCAGTGTAACTCCTATCTGGATTAAGTTTTCTCTCTAATTCTTTACCGTTTTTTTCAAATATTGATTTTAAATTTCCTTTCATCAATCCTAGCCAATTTCTATAACAAGTTACTTTATCTTCAGCATCGACTGTGGCTACACTATCTTCATGGTCACAAATTGTCGAAACGGCAGACTCAATTATAATATCGCTTATACCAGCCGCATCTCTTGCAGCACTAAATGCTCTAGGATTAATAATTATTTCAAGATGAAGATTATTATTTTTTAAGATTATAGCATTTGGTTTGGCTGCATCCCCTCTATGACCAATAAACTTCTCTAAATCTGATAAATTATATTCTTCATTTTCCATATAAATTGAAAGTTTTTTATTATTTACTGCTAAACCAGTAATATCTTTCCAGTCAAGATCATTTATTGGAAAATATTTGTTCAAAAAGTTTCTAGTGTATTTAATTACTTCTTGTCCTCTCAAAGGATCATATTTTTCACTTCCACTTTCTTCAGACTCTATTATATTTGATCCATAAAGACTGTCATACAAGCTTACCCACCTTGCATTCGCAGCATTCAAGCTATATCTAGAGTTCATAATTGGAACAACTAATTGTGGTCCTGCTATATTAGATATTTCTTCATCTAAATTTTTAGTTGCTATTTTAAAATCTTCACCTTCTTTTTTTAAATAACCTATTTCTTCCAAAAATTTTTTATATTTATTATAGTCAATCTTGTGGTCTCTATTTTTTTTATGCCACAGATCTATTTCTTGTTGTAATGTTTCTCTAATTTCGAGTAATTTTTTATTTTTAGGTGCTAATTCATGCACTACTTTGTCAAAACCTTTCCAGAACTCGTCAGGACCAACATTTGTATCCAGCAAAAGCTCATTTTTGACAAAATCAGCTAGTTCTTTTGCTACAGATAAGTTGTGGATTTTGATGTATTGCTCTCTCATAAATTGAAAATCTTATAATAAATTGTCATTTTTGCGCAATCAAAATTACTTATTTTAACAATTTATCGCCTTTTTTGTTTATAATACATACTTTAAATGAAAAATTACCTAAATTTTGAGACAGATATCAAAAATCTTGAAGAGGAATTAGATAAACTAAAAGATCCCTATAATCAGGAAGGTTTATCTGAAGTCGACACTTCAAGAATAAGCAAAGTTGAAGAAGAAATAAATGAAAAGTTAGAGAAAATTTATTCTAACTTAGATCCATGGCAGACAGCACTAGTTGCTCGTCATGAAGATAGACCTAAAGCAAAATTTTTTGTTGAAAATCTTTTTGATGATTTTATCCAACTTTCTGGAGATAGATATTATGGTGAGGACAAAGCTGTTATCGCTGGTTTTGCAAAATTTGATGGTAAATCTGTTTTAGTAATTGGTCAAGAAAAGGGATCAGATCTTAATAAAAGAATAGATCACAATTTTGGAATGATGAGACCAGAGGGTTATAGAAAAACAATTAGACTTATGGAGTTAGCTAACAAGTTTAAAATTCCAATAATTTCTATTGTAGATACTCCAGGAGCATACCCAGGAGTTGGTGCAGAGGAAAGAGGTCAAGCTGAAGCAATAGCAAAATCTATTGAATGCTCTATGAAGTTAACAGTCCCTACCATTGCGATAATAATTGGAGAGGGCGGATCTGGAGGAGCAATAGCTTTAGCATCATCTAACAAAGTAATTATGCTTCAAAACGCAATATACTCTGTAATTTCCCCAGAAGGATGTGCCACTATTTTATGGAGAGACCCAAAAAAAACTTTAGAAGCTGCAACTGCAATGAAAATGTCGTCCAGTGATCTTTTAAAATTAAATATAATTGATGAAATAATTCCAGAGCCAGTTGGAGGTGCTCATCGAGATAAAGATCTAATATTGGATAATGTAAGAGAGTCATTAAAGAAAAATTTAGATTTTTTTGAGACAATGGATAAAGATGAAATTCTTACTCATAGAAAAAATAAATTTTTGTCAATTGGAAGAAATAAAGGATTTACAACACAATCAGAAGATGGAAATGATCTATCTATGAAGGCAAGTGTATTAGAAAATATCAATCAAAACTTTAAAAAGAATTCTAAAGTTTATTATGGCGTAGCAGCTGCAATTTTATTAATATTATTTTTAAGTATTCTTTTATAAAGCTCCGTGGCAATGTTTATATTTCTTTCCAGATTTACAAGGGCAGGGTTCATTCCTTCCAATCTTTTTTGTTGAAAGCTCGTCAAACTTTTTACTTAAATTTTCATTGCTTGGTTCTTCTTGGCTATTTTCTATGAGTTTTAAATTAAACAAAATTGTAATTAAATCATACTTAAGTTTACTTAATAAATTTTCAAAGAGCGTAAATGCTTCTTTCTTATATTCTACTAAAGGATCTCTTTGTCCATAAGATCTTAAACCAATGACTTGTCTTAATTGTTCTAAATATTGAATATGTAATTTCCAATTTTGATCAATTAGTTGTAAAAAGATTCTTTTTTCTATTTCGTTATATTGCTCTTCATTTAACATTTTTATTCTTTCTTCTCTTGAACTTTTAAATTTATTTTTAATTTTTTCTTCAAACACCTTATTTTCAAGATTAACTAATTCATTAATTTCACTTTCTTCAAATGATTTTCCAAATAAAGATTTTAATTGCATATTGATTTCATTTGACCCTGCATTGGCTAACTTTTTTGTTTTTTTAAGTTTTAAATCATTAATAATTTCATCTAGAAAATTTTCAGAATATTGCTTAGAGTCATTATTTTCTATTACTTCATTTCTTTGTGAAAATATTACTTGCCTTTGATCGTTTAAAACATTGTCAAACTTTAAAAGAGTTTTTCTAATATCAAAATTTCTTGCCTCAACTTTTTGTTGTGCTCTTTCCAATGCTTTATTTATCCAAGGATGGTCTATACTTTCTCCATCTTTAAGTCCAAGTTTTTCAAGTATATTATTCATAGACTCAGACCCAAATATTCTCATCAAATCATCCTCTAAACTTACATAGAATATAGAACTACCTTCATCACCTTGTCTGCCTGATCTTCCTCTTGCTTGATTATCTACTCTCCTGCTTTCCATTCTTTCAGTACCAATGACAAACAACCCTCCCAATTTTTTTATCTCAGCTTTATCACTTTCATCCTGACCTCCCAATTTGATATCAACACCTCTACCTGAAATACTCGTAGTAATAATTATTGAGTTTCTTTTTCCTGCATCTGCAATAATTTCAGCTTCTCTTTGGTGGTTTTTCGCATTTAAAACTGTGTGTTTTATATTTTTTTTGTCTAGTAAGTTTGAGAAGTGTTCAGACTTATTTATACTTGAAGTAAAAACTAATAATGGCTGTCCTTTTGCGTTACATTCAACAATCTTACTAATTATTGCTTCATCTTTTTCTTTACTAGTTCTAAATATTTGATCGTTCGAATCTTTTCTGATCATCTGCTTATTAGTAGGAATCGATACTACCGGTAGATTATAAATTTCAAAAAACTCTTCTGACTCTGTTAAGGCTGTACCAGTGCAACCAGCTATTTTTTTGTAGAGCTTGAAGAAATTTTGGTAAGTAATTGATGCTAAAGTTTGATTTTCAGCATTAATTGTTAAATTTTCTTTTGCCTCTAGACTTTGATGAAGGCCATCACCAAATCTTCTTCCAGGTAATTGTCTACCTGTTTGTTCATCAATTATTATTATTTGCCCATCTTTTACAATATAATCTCTACCACTCTGAAAAAGATGTATGGCACGTAATGATTGATTTACTAAATGAACAATATGAAGGTTTTCTGGATCGTAAAAATTTTTATTTTTAAGTATTCCAGCATTTGAAAATATACTTTCAACATTATCTACACCTTTATTAGTTAATAAAATATTTCTATCTTTTTCATCTATTTCAAAATCTTCTTTTTTTAAATTTTTCACAAGTTTATCAACAGCTATATATTGATTAGTTTTATCTTCAGTTGCTCCTGAAATTATTAAAGGTGTTCTGGCTTCATCAATTAAGCAGGAATCGATTTCATCAACAATCGCATAATTATGTTCTCTTTGAACCATTGTCTCTTTGGAAAATTTCATATTATCTCTTAAATAATCGAAGCCTAATTCACTATTAGTAGAATAAGTTATATCTTTTGAATAATTTTCTTTTCTCTCCAGATCATCTTGCCCAGTATTAATATATCCACAAGTTAAACCTAAAAACTCATAAATTTTACCCATGTTTTCGCTATCTCTCTTAGCTAAATAATCATTTACAGTTACTATATGTACACCTTTTTTTTCTAGAGCATTAAGGAAAGCCGCAAGAGCTATGGTTAATGTTTTACCTTCTCCAGTTTTCATTTCTGCAATTTTATTCTCATGGATTACAACACCACCAATTAGCTGAACATCAAAGTGTCTTTCATTTCTAATTCTTTTAGAGGCTTCCCTAACCATTGAGAAAGCTTCGGGTAATACTTCATTTAAACTTTTTCCATTTTTAATATCTTTAATTAGTTTCTCCGTTTTTTTTGGGAACATTTCATCAGATAAATTTTCTAAATCTTTTTCTAAAAGATTAACTTTATTGACTATTTGCTGAATTCGGCCTAGTTCCTTTTCATTTCCGCTTTTAATAAGCTTTGAAAATATATTAAGTAGGTTGAACATTTTGATATAAAATTAAATATTAGAAATATATAGTAATTAATTAATTATTTTAAATATCATGAAATTTAACTTAAACAATTTTATTAAAACTAGCAGTCAAAGCTCTAAAATTGTTGATTTTCAGGATTTAGATCATATTGATGGAGTTTCAATTTCTGCAGTCAGTGCTGGCTTATACAAATTTAAGAGAGATGATCTGGTTTTATTTTATTTTAGAAATGGTGCAAATTATGCCTCTGTATATACTCAATCAAAGTTAATATCAGAAAATCTAAAATGGAATAAAAAAATTAAAGCAAAAAAAATATTTGCATTATTAGTTAACACTAGAAATGCCAATGCATTAACAGGTCCAGATGGCTATGATGCATTGAGGAAAATTTCTTTAGAATTATCCTCAAAATTAACTGAGATACAGAAAAGAGATGAAGATGCTCCGAAACAAATTTCTTCAAAAGAAATACTTTTTGGTTGCACAGGCACTATAGGAGAGAAATTTCCATTAGAAAAAATTAAAACTTCATTACCAGAATTAGTTGAAAAAATAAAATATACACAAAATAAATTAATCTGGATGAAAGCTTCTATGGGCATAATCACAACAGATTTAAAACCCAAAGTATCAATGGCCGAAACAAAAATTGGTTCATCAACAATAAAAATTTATGGAATTGCAAAAGGCTCAGGCATGATTTATCCAAATATGGCAACTACATTGGGTTATATATTTACTGATGCAACTTTATCCTCATCAATTTTAAATGATGTCTTAAAAAATAATATAAAGACAACATTCAATGCAATTTCATGTGATGGTGACACAAGTACAAATGATATGGTTTCTATATTTTCAACTTGCACAGTTAATCATTCAGAAATTAAAAAATATAGTGATATTAGACTTAAGAAATTTAACAAGGCAGTTCATGACGTTTTGTTGAATTTAGCAAAGCAAGTTGTTTCTGATGGAGAAGGAGCTTCTAAATTTATTTCTATTAATTGTATTAATTGCAGAACTGAAAAAGATGCAAAAAATATATCTTTTAAAATTGCAAACTCATTATTGGTTAAGACAGCGATTGCGGGAGAAGATCCAAACTGGGGGAGAGTAGCTATGGCAATTGGAAACAGTGACCCAAAAATTAATGAACAAAAATTATCTATTTCATTTGGGACTTATAAAATTTTTCATAAGGGATCTTTATACAAATCATATGATGAAGAAAAAGTTATGGAATACATGAAAGGCCAATCAATTGAAATAGAAGTTGATATTGGTCAGGGAGTTAAAAAATTTCAATCTTACACTATGGATTTAACAAAAAAATATATTGAAATTAATGCTGATTATAGGACTTAACTGTATTGAAATTTCATAGGTTAATATTTAAATAATATATATGATTAAATATTTGTTAAAATGTAAAGATTGTAAGCAAGAATTTGAAAGCTGGTTTAGTGCATCTAATGAGTACGATAGGTTGCTTAAATTAAAACTTTTAAATTGTCAATCTTGCGAGTCTATAAATGTTGAAAAGTCCTTGATGTCTCCTAATTTATTGAACACCAAGAAAAAAGAAAATTTAAAAGAAATAAAAAAATACAAAGATGTTCGAAAAAAACTTACCGATTACAAAAAATTTGTAAAAGATAATTTTGAATATGTTGGAGAAAATTTTACTTATAAAGCCAGATCAATTCATTACGATAAAAAGAAACCAAAAAAAGGTATTTATGGTAGTGCTTCTATTAAAGATATTAAGGAATTGAGAGAAGAAGGGATAGAAACTGATATTATTCCTTGGATTGAAGAAGATAAAAATTAAACTTTTTTAAATTCTGAAATATAATTTACAGACTTATCGGATGTTACAGACCATTTATTTAAGATAGGGTTAAAAGTCATTCCATCAATTTTTTTTAATTTTAAAGAATTTTTTTTACAAATATCTGTTAAATATTCAGGTTTAACAAATTTTTCCCAATCATGAGTACCTATTGGCAACCACTTTAAGATATACTCAGCTCCAACAATTGCAAATAAGTAAGATTTAAGAGTTTTGTTCAAGGTAGCTATGAACATCACACCTGATTTTTTTAAAAATTTTGAACTTTCTTTAATAAAAAAATCCACATCTTCAACATGTTCAACAATTTCCATATTCAAAATTATATCAAATCTTTTTTTAATTTTTAAATTTTCAGGGGAAGAATTATAATACTTGATTTTAAGTTTACTTTTTTTCAAATGATACTTGGCTACCTGTATATTTTTATCAGAAGCATCTATACCAACAATATCCCCTCCAAGTTTTGCCATAGGTTCAGAAAGTAATCCACCACCGCATCCAATATCTAAAATGCTTAAGCCTTTAAAGGGCTCATGCTCTTTTTTAATTTTAAATTCAGATAAAATTGTATCTCTTATATATTTGATTCTGATAGGGTTAAATTTATGTAATGGCTTAAATTTTCCATTAGGATCCCACCATTCCTCAGCTATTTTTGAAAATTTTTCTATTTCTTTTTTATTTATTGTGTTATTTTTCATTGTTTATTGACATTACAATCAAGATGTATTTTATCAATATATTTTAATTTATATTAAAAAAAATTATCAATGAAAATAATTGTATTAAAATTTGGAGGTACTTCAGTTGGTACAACTGACAGAATTAAAAAAGTTGCAAAAATTATTGCTAAATATAAAAAAAAATACTATGTAATTGTACTTTCCTCAGCAATGAGTGGTGTGACAAATAATTTAATCAATTTATCCAAAAAAATTAGCAAAAATTTTTCAGACTCAGAGTATGACGTTTTAGTTTCATCGGGAGAACAAGTATCCTGTGCTTTAATTTCAGGAGAATTAATTAATAAAGGTTTCAATTCAAGATCATGGATGTCATGGCAAATTCCAATCATTACTGATGGAAAGTATAAATTTTCAAGAATAAATAAAATTAACAAGAGTCAAATCACAAGTTATTTAAAAAAGGGAGGGATTCCTATAGTTACAGGGTTTCAAGGTATTAATAATAAAAACAGAATAACTACTATTGGCAGAGGTGGTACAGATGCAAGTGCAATTATGTTTGCAAAGTTTTTCAATGCTGAAAAATGTATAATATATACAGACGTGGATGGTGTTTATTCTACAGATCCAAATAAACTTAAGTCAGCTAAAAAAATAAAAGTTATATCATATGAAGAAATGCTAGAAATGGCCTCACTAGGAGCTAAAGTTATGCAACCTCATTCAATTCAAGATGCAAGGTTGAATAGGGTAGATATAGAGGTGAGATCTTCATTCACTGATTATGAAGGTACTTTAATAACGAAAAGAAAAAATATAATAAATAATAAGATTATAACTGGTATTTCAAATACAACTAATGATGCCAAAGTCACTCTTTTAGGTGTAAGAGATAAACCAGGTATTGCAGCGACTATTTTTAAACCTCTATCTGAAAATTCTATAAATGTAGATATGGTAGTGCAAAATATTTCTGCTAATGGAAAAGAAACTGACTTAACTTTCACAATAAAATCAGATGATCTAAGCAAAACAAAAAAAATTATTTTGCAAAATAAAAAAATCAATTTTAGAGATTTGATATTTGATAAGAATGTTTCAAAAGTTTCAATAATTGGAGTTGGAATGGTTACTACTCCAGGAGTTACTTATAGAATGTTCCAGTCTCTTGCTAATCAAAAAATAAATATTCAAGTAATATCTACTTCAGAAATTAAAATTTCTGTTTTGATAGATAAAAAGAATGTACGAAAAGCTATATCTTCTCTTCACAAAGAATTTAAATTAAATAAATAATTTATGAACATTAGACCCTTTAGGGAAATAAAAAGAAGAAAAACAAAAGAAATTAATGTTGGCAATGTAAAAGTTGGGGGAGATAATCCAATTTCTGTTCAATCAATGACCAATACTTTAACAAAAGATGTTAAAGAAACTGTAAATCAAATCAAGCAAATCGAGGAGGCGGGAGCTGATATCGTGAGAGTGTCATGTCCAGATCAAGATTCAACGAAAGCTCTTAGAAAAATTATTAAAAATACTTCTGTACCAATAGTTGCTGATATTCACTTTCACTATAAAAGAGCAATAGAAGCAGCCGAGAGTGGTGCTGCTTGTCTAAGAATTAACCCTGGAAATATTGGAGATAAAAAAAAAATTAAAGAAGTAATTTCTGCTGCAAAAAATAATAACTGTTCAATTAGAATTGGGGTCAATGCAGGATCTCTAGAAAAAGACTTACTAGAAAAGTATAAAGAACCCTGTCCAGAGGCACTAGTGGAGAGCGCATTGAGAAATATTAGTATTGTTGAAGACTTTGACTTTTATAAATTTAAAGTGAGTGTTAAATCTTCTGATGTATTTTTATCTATTGAAGCTTACAGACAACTTTCTCAAGTTACTGATTATCCACTGCATCTAGGTATTACAGAGGCAGGAACATTTTTACCCGGTAGTATAAAATCTTCTATTGGTTTTGGATCGCTTCTTATGAGTGGTATTGGAGACACCATAAGAGTTTCCTTATCTGACGATCCAGTGGAGGAGATCAAAGTAGGAAATGAAATACTTAAATCACTTAATTTACGAAATAGAGGGGTAAAAATTATTTCTTGTCCATCTTGTGCTAGGCAAGCTTTTAATGTAATTGAAACTGTTAAAGAGCTAGAAGATAGACTGTCTCATATAAAAACACCTATTTCTTTATCTATAATTGGATGTGTAGTTAATGGACCAGGAGAAGCAGCTCAAACTGATATTGGTATTACTGGAGGAGGAAAGGGCAATAACATGCTTTATCTAAATGGAGTTGAAAGTGAAAAAATATCAAGTGAAGAGATGATTTCTAAAGTAGTACGATTAGTAGAAGAAAAAGCAGAAGAAATCGAAAAAGCCAAATAATGGTACCATTAACAAAAGTTCAAGAATTAATAGCAAAACATTCCAAATTGGAAAAAGAACTATCCTCACAAGAAATTGATAAAAAATCTTTTGCCGAGAAGTCGAAAGAATACTCTGACTTAAATGATATTATTAAAGAAGCAGTTTCTTATTTTAATTTTCAGAAAAACAAAATTGAATTGGAAAATTTAGCTAATGATAATGATGCAGACAAAGAGATGAAGGATTTGGCCCTAAGTGAATTAAACGAGCTAGTAAAAAATAATGAGAATGATGAAAAAAAAATTAAATTATTTTTATTACCTAAGGATGAGGCAGATACAAAAAATGCGATGATTGAAATAAGAGCCGGCACAGGAGGATTGGAAGCAAGTTTATTTGCATCTGATTTGTTCAAGATGTATGAAAAAGTAAGTCACAAAAAAAAATGGCTAATGGAAGTCATATCTATTTCTAAAAGTGATGCGGGTGGTTTGAAAGAGGTTATTGCGTCTATAAAAGGTAAAAATATATATTCTTCATTAAAATATGAAAGTGGCGTTCATAGAGTTCAAAGAGTTCCTGATACTGAAACTCAAGGAAGGGTTCATACATCTGCAGCTACGGTTGCAGTAATGCCAGAAGCTGAAGAAGTTGATGTTAAAATAGAAGATAAGGATTTAAGGATTGATGTATTTAGAAGTAGTGGTCCAGGTGGTCAAAGTGTAAATACAACAGATTCTGCTGTTAGGATTACACATATTCCAACTGGAATAGTTGTTAGTCAGCAAGATGAAAAATCACAAATAAGAAATAAAGAAAAAGGATTAAAAATTCTTAGATCTAGAATTTATGAGTTAGAAAGACAAAAAAGAGACGAGGAAAGGTCAAAAGATAGAAAAAGTAAAATTGGTACAGGGGATAGGTCAGAGAGAATTAGAACATATAATTTTCCTCAAGGAAGGGTTACAGATCATAGAATAAATTTAACATTACATAAATTATCTGAATTTATGGAAGGCGAAATATTTGATGAGATGATAGAAAACTTAGTGATCCAAGCTCAAGAAAATGAGCTCAGCAATATTTAAACATGAATTACAATCAAATTTTAAAAGAGGGAGAAAATTTTTTAAAAAAAAATAAAATTAAAAATTCATATTTAGATACTGAATTAATTTTATCAAAAGTTACAAACAAAAAAAGAGAAGAAATTTTATTAAATACTAATTTTAAATTAAAAGATAAAGATATTATAAAATTTAAAAATTATTTATTTAGAAGACATCATAAAGAACCAATGGCATATATTCTTGGTTATAAACATTTTTGGAAACATAAGTTTTTAACTAATAAATCAGTTTTGATTCCGAGGCCAGATACTGAACTAATTGTTGAGGAAGCTATTAAGTACTTACCAATTGATAAGTCAAAAAAAATTTTAGATGTTGGAACTGGCTCAGGTTGTATAGTAGTTTCTCTAATAAAAGAGAGACCAAAATGTGTAGCAACTGCAATAGATATATCCAGAAAAGCAATAAATGTTGCTAAAACTAATGCAAAATTACATCAATTGGCAAATAAAATTAATTTTATCAATATCGATATTGACAAATATAAATCTTATAACTATGATTTAATTATATCTAATCCTCCATACATAAACAGTATTGAATTAAACAGATTAGATGATGATATAAAACTTCACGAACCTAAAATTGCTTTATCAGGAGGTTTTGATGGGTTTAGAAATATTAAAAAAGTTATAGTTGTAAGTAAAAAATTGTTAAAAATAAATGGTAAACTAATAATTGAGATTGGACATAAACAAAAAAATCAATCTGTCAAAATACTGAATGAAAATGGATTCTATATTAATAAAATTTCTAAGGATTTGTCTGGAAAAGAAAGATGCATAACTAGCACCAAACTATAAAAATGAGTAATTTCAAAAATAATAATAGAAGAGGTCGATTCAAGCCAGCAGGAGATAGAGGTTTCAGAAGAAATGGAAACGGACATAAGCCTAATGGTGATTTTAGCAATGGTTCTTCATTTAAACGAAGGTATCCCGGGAAAAATAATCAGAATGCAGCAAAGCTTGTTGAGAAATACAATGATCTTGCTAGAGAAGCTTTATCAAATGGAGATAAGATTTTGTCTGAGAACTATTTGCAGCATTCGGAACACTTTTCAAGAATTCTCATATCTCAAGAAAATTCAAGAAACCATATTGAAAATACATCCGATATTAACACCGGTGATCAATTAAAAGTTGATACTGAAAAAAAAGAAGCAGAAGAAATAACAACAAAATAAATTACATTTTAGATATTAGTTCAGATTTAAGAACATCAATTTTAATTTTATTCACTTCAAATACTTTGCGTTGATTACCCTTTAATATTTTTCCAGAAGGAAGTTTAAGTTTTTGTGAATTTATTTTTCTTCCATTTTCAATAACTTCGTAATGCAAATGTGGACCAGTTGAAAGTCCTGTTGAACCAACATAACCAATTATTTGACCTTGTTTAACTCTAGCTCCTTTCTTTATTCCTCTACCAAACTTTGACATGTGTGCATAAACAGTTTGATAAACCCTATTGTGTTTTATCTTTACACAGTTTCCTCCACCTCCACACCATTGAGCTCTGACTACCAAACCATCTCCTGACGCAAGAATAGGTGTTCCAGTTGGGGCAGCAAAATCGGTTCCTGTATGCATTTTTGTAAATCCTAAAATTGGGTGCTTTCTTTTTCCAAATGATGAGGACAATCTAGCTCCATTAATTGGTGTTTTCATTAAAGTCTTTCTCATACTTTTTCCATTCTCATCGAAAAAATCAATTTTGTTTTTTTCATACTCATGTCTGTAAAGTTTAAGATCTTGATTTTGTAAATTTAAATTAGCAAATATTATATCGCCAGTTTCAATTACCTGCCCATCATTGTTTAAGAATTCTTCATATATAATTTGAAAACTATCATTTTTCCAAATATCTCTTTGAAAATCTACTTGAAAGCCATAGAGCCTTGCAAATTCTATAATAATATTTGGCTTAATTTTTAAGCCTAAAGCAGATTGATAAAGACTGTTAGTAATTATACTTTCTTTATAGGCTAAAACTTTAGTAAGTTCTTTTTCTATTATATTTGAATTAAAAATATTTTTCTCATAGTCCCTAGAATAAAATATTTCCTTTTTTTTGTTAATCTCAATTACAAATTCCTCTATCTTTGGATCATTTTTTTTATTAATCTTAAAAAAAATTTTTTGGTTAGGTCTTAATATTTTTATTTTTTTATTTTTTTTTACTGTTTCAAGAAACAATTTTTTTTCATTTTGTGATATTTGAATTGCATAAATTATACTCTCGTAATTGTCACCCTCTTTGACAATATATTCAAACTCTGAATATCTATTCTCTAATTCAGAAGTTATTTTTGCAAATACTTTTTGTAAGTAAACATTGCTGAGTGTTTTTTTTAAACTCTCATGTTGTGATTTTTTATTATTATTGTAAAAATATGTAACAAAAATAGTTATTGTAATTAACAAAATTAAAAAAATAAAATGTGAAAGTGATTTTGCTTTTTGTTTAAATTTTATTAACACAATTTTACCAATAGATTAAAAAGGTTGATTTATATGACTTTTTAACACAACTTTTGTTTATCTAAAAACTTGATTTATAAATTATTTCCAATATAAGCGTCACACTCAACATATAAAAAATGTTATTTATTGGGCTTTATAGTCCAATTAGCTATTTGAATTGTTAATATTTTAAGAAGAGAAGTGTGGACGGTTAAGGTTACCAAAATTTGTCGTACACACTTCAACATTATACAAATATTATTCTTAGTATTTGTATAGAAGCTAGTGTGCGCCGTTTTTAAACTTGAGAGTTTGATCATGGCTCAGAACGTACGCTGGCGGCACGCCTTATACATGCAAGTCGAACGAAGTAGCAATACTTAGTGGCAGACGGGTGAGTAACATGTAGGTATCTACCCTTTGGTGAGGAATAACACGAGGAAACTTGTGCTAATACCTCATAAGTCTTTACGGAGAAAGCTTTATGCGCCGAAGGATGAGCCTGCACTTGATTAGTTTGTTGGTGGGGTAATGGCCTACCAAGACTTTGATCTATAGCTGATCTGAGAGGATGATCAGCCACATTGGGACTGAGACACGGCCCAAACTCCTACGGGAGGCAGCAGTAGGGAATATTGCACAATGGAGGAAACTCTGATGCAGCGATGCCGCGTGAGTGAAGAAGGCCTTTGGGTTGTAAAGCTCTTTCGTCGGGGAAGAAAATGACTGTACCCGAATAAGAAGGTCCGGCTAACTTCGTGCCAGCAGCCGCGGTAATACGAAGGGACCTAGCGTAGTTCGGAATTACTGGGCTTAAAGAGTTCGTAGGTGGTTAAAAAAGTTGGTGGTGAAATCCCAGAGCTTAACTCTGGAACTGCCATCAAAACTTTTTAGCTAGAGTATGATAGAGGAAAGCAGAATTTCTAGTGTAGAGGTGAAATTCGTAGATATTAGAAAGAATACCAATTGCGAAGGCAGCTTTCTGGATCATTACTGACGCTGAGGAACGAAAGCATGGGTAGCGAAGAGGATTAGATACCCTCGTAGTCCATGCCGTAAACGATGTGTGTTAGACGTTGGAAATTTATTTTCAGTGTCGCAGCGAAAGCGTTAAACACACCGCCTGGGGAGTACGACCGCAAGGTTAAAACTCAAATGAATTGACGGGGACCCGCACAAGTAGTGGAGCATGTGGTTTAATTCGAAGATACGCGCAGAACCTTACCAACACTTGACATGTTCGTCGCGACTCTAAGAGATTAGAGTTTTCGGTTCGGCCGGACGAAACACAGGTGCTGCATGGCTGTCGTCAGCTCGTGTCGTGAGATGTTGGGTTAAGTCCCGCAACGAGCGCAACCCTCACTTTTAGTTGCCATCATTTAGTTGGGCACTCTGAAAGAACTGCCAGTGATAAGCTGGAGGAAGGTGGGGATGACGTCAAGTCCTCATGGCCCTTACGTGTTGGGCTACACACGTGCTACAATGGCATTTACAATAGGAAGCAAGATGGCGACATCAAGCAAATCCTAAAAAGATGCCTCAGTTCGGATTGTACTCTGCAACTCGAGTACATGAAGCTGGAATTACTAGTAATCGCGGATCAGCGCGCCGCGGTGAATACGTTCCCGGGTCTTGTACACACCGCCCGTCACACCATGGGAGTTGGTTCTACCTTAAGGCAAGGTTTTAAACCCTTGACTACGGTATAGTCAGCGACTGGGGTGAAGTCGTAACAAGGTAGCCGTAGGGGAACCTGCGGCTGGATTACCTCCTTTCTAAGGATGATTAAGGATTATTTCTTAATCTAAATAATATAACAGGTTAATGTTGACCGTCCTCATTTCTCTTTTTAAAATTGTGTTTCTCCTTTTTGCATAAAGGGGCCGGTAGCTCAGTTGGTTAGAGCACACCCTTGATAAGGGTGGGGTCGAAAGTTCGAGTCTTTCTCGGCCCACCAAAAAACTGGGGGATTAGCTCAGCTGGGAGAGCGCCTGATTTGCATTCAGGAGGTCAGCGGTTCGATCCCGCTATCCTCCACCAAGAAGCACTTAGCTATTTTATTCGTAAATATTTTATAATTATTATCAATATCTATATCCGATTGTTCAAAGTTAAGAACAATCAATTAGTATTCGAATAGATGAATATTAAAAAAAAATTTGATTCAACACAGAATTTTTTTCTGTGCATAAATCAAGCGTTTAAGGGCGTGTGGCGGATGCCTTGGCACTGAAAGCCGATGAAGGACGTGGTATACTGCGATAAGTTACGGGGAGCTGTATGCAAGTTTTGATCCGTAAATTTCCGAATGGGGAAACCCACCACTTTATGTGGTACTTTAAACTGAATACATAGGTTTAAAGAGACAACCCGGAGAACTGAAACATCTAAGTAACCGGAGGAAAAGAAATCAATTGAGATTCCGTTAGTAGTGGCGAGCGAAAGCGGAACAGGCCAGTAGATTTGTTAAAAAAATTTGAATAGTTTGGAAAAGCTAACCACAGAGGGTGATAGTCCCGTATAAGTAATGTTTAACAAATTTCTTGAGTAAAGCGGGACACGTGAAATCCTGCTCGAATATAGGGGGACCACCCTCTAAGCCTAAATACTCTTCAGTGACCGATAGTGAACTAGTACCGTGAGGGAAAGGTGAAAAGAACCCCTATTAGGGGAGTGAAATAGAACCTGAAACCGCATGCCTACAATCAGTCGAAGCTCTTTTTAGAGTGACGGCGTACCTTTTGTATAATGGGTCAGTGACTTAATTTATAAAGCAAGCTTAAGCCATCTAGGTGTAGGCGTAGCGAAAGCAAGTCTTAATAGGGCGATTAGTTTTATGAATTAGACCCGAAAACGAATGAGCTTACCATGAGCAGGTTGAACGCAAGGTAACACTTGCTGGAGGACCGAACCAGTTGACGTTGAAAAGTCTTTGGATGACTTGTGGTAAGGGGTGAAAGGCCAACCAAATTCGTAGATAGCTGGTTTTCCGCGAAAACTATTTAGGTAGTGCGTTGAATAAATATGCGTTTAGAGGTAGAGCACTAAATGGGCTAGGGGGAAGAGATTCTTACCAAACCTAATAAAACTCCGAATGCTAAGCGTAGTTCTTCAACAGACAGACTGTGGGTGCTAAGGTCCATGGTCGAGAGGGAAAGAGCCCAGACCACCAGATAAGGTCCCAAAATTGTGATTAAGTGTGAAAGGATGTGGAAATTCCATAACAGCCGGGAGGTTGGCTTAGAAGCAGCCATCCTTTAAAGATAGCGTAACAGCTCACCGGTCTAATAGAGTTTCTGCGCCGAAGATGTAACGGGGCTAAAATCACATACCGAATCTGTGGGTTTACAAAGTCTTCGGACTTTGTAAGCGGTAGCGGAACGTTCTGTAAGCCTGTGAAGGGATACCCGTGAGGGATCCTGGAGGTATCAGAAGTGCGAATGCTGACATGAGTAACGATAAAAGAAGTGAAAAACTTCTTCGCCGAAAATCCAAGGGTTTCTGCGCAAGGTTAATCCGCGCAGAGTTAGTCGGCCCCTAAGGCGAGGGCGAAAGCCGTAGTCGATGGAAATAAGGTTAATATTCCTTAACCAGATGGTAGTGACGGATTTTGTAAGTTGTGTGTTCTTAATGGATTGAACATGCCGCGAAAAAGTCCCAGGAAATAGCTCCATCATTAGACCGTACCCTAAACCGACACAGGTGGATTAATAGAGTATATTTAGGCGCTTGAGAGAATGATGTTGAAGGAACTCGGCAAAATGCTTCCGTAACTTCGGAATAAGGAAGACCTTTTTTTGGGCAACCATTAAAGGGTGGCACAAGCTAGGGAGAAGCGACTGTTTATCAAAAACACAGGGCTCTGCTAACACGTAAGTGGATGTATAGGGTCTGACGCCTGCCCGGTGCTGGAAGGTTAATGCGATGGGTGCAAGCTCATTTCTGAAGCCCCAGTAAACGGCGGCCGTAACTATAACGGTCCTAAGGTAGCGAAATTCCTTGTCGGGTAAGTTCCGACCTGCATGAATGGCGTAACGATTTCTCCGCTGTCTCCAACATCAACTCAGTGAAATTGAATTCTCCGTGAAGATGCGGAGTTCGCGTAGTTAGACGGAAAGACCCCGTGCACCTTTACTGCAACTTTACATTGGTGTTAGGAAAAACATATTTAGCATAGGAGGGAGACATTGAAGCGATGGCGTCAGTTATCGTGGAGTCACCAGTGAAATACCTCTTTTGTTTTTCTTGACATCTAACTGATAGCCGTTATCCGGCATCAAGACATTGTATGGTGGGTAGTTTGACTGGGGCGGTCGCCTCCCAAATAGTAACGGAGGCGTGCGAAGGTAAGCTCAGAACGGTCAGAAATCGTTCGTAGAGTGCAATGGCATAAGCTTGCCTGACTGTGAGACTGACAAGTCGAGCAGAGACGAAAGTCGGTCATAGTGATCCGGTGGTTCTGAGTGGAAGGGCCATCGCTCAACGGATAAAAGGTACGCCGGGGATAACAGGCTGATACTGCCCAAGAGCTCATATCGACGGCAGTGTTTGGCACCTCGATGTCGGCTCATCACATCCTGGGGCTGGAGCAGGTCCCAAGGGTTTGGCTGTTCGCCAATTAAAGTGGTACGTGAGCTGGGTTCAGAACGTCGTGAGACAGTTCGGTCCCTATCTGCTATGCGTGTAGAAGAATTGAGAGGAGCTGTCCCTAGTACGAGAGGACCGGGATGGACGTACCACTGGTGGACCGGTTGTAGCGCCAGCTGCAGTGCCGGGTAGCTAAGTACGGACGAGATAACTGCTGAAAGCATCTAAGCGGGAAACTCACCTCAAAACTAGTTCTTCCTATAGAGCCGTGGTAGACCACCACGTTGATAGGCTGGGTGTGGAAGCGCAGTAATGCGTGTAGCTGACCAGTACTAATAGCTCAATTGGCTTGATTTATGCACTGAAAAAAATTTTATTTTATATTGATATTAATTTATATTTTTTTAAATAATTTCTTGATGTAGTATCGTAATAACATGAAAAATGCTCTAATAACTGGAATTACAGGCCAAGATGGAGCTTATCTGGCAAAGTTATTACTATCAAAAGGTTACAAAGTTTATGGTGCTCAAAGACGAAACACTGGAAAAAAGCACTGGCGACTTGATGAACTTAACATTACTGATCATATAGAATTTATAGATATAGACTTAAGTGAACCTTATAATATTGAAAAGGTCATTGATAAAGTTAAGCCAGACGAAGTTTATAATCTTGCTGCACAATCATTTGTAGGTTTGTCATTTGAACAACCGCAGGTTACTACAATTAGCAATTCATTAGGTGTATTAAATATATTAGAGGTCATAAGAAATAAGTATCCAAAAATTAAATTTTATCAAGCATCGACAAGTGAGATGTTTGGCAAAGTTACAGAAATACCCCAAAAAGAAACAACAAGATTTTATCCAAGAAGCCCATATGGCTGCGCGAAAGCCTATTCACATTATTTAACAGTAAACTATAGGGAAAGCTATAATCTATTTGCTTGTGCTGGCATCTTATTTAATCATGAAAGCCCGTTTAGAGGAGAGGAGTTCGTGACAAGAAAAACTACAAAAGGATTAGTTGAATGGATGAAAACTGGCAAAGTATTAGAATTAGGAAATTTAGAATCTTATAGAGACTGGGGTCATGCAGAAGATTATGTAGAGGCGATGTGGCTTATGTTACAACAAGATCAGCCTGATGATTATGTAATCGCAACAGGAAAAACGATTCAAATAAAAGATTTTATCATAAAATGTTTAGAGGAACTAAATATTAAATATGAATTTAAAGGGCATGAAGTTTTTGATGATAAAGGAAATCCTATTATTAAAACAAACCCTAAATATTTTAGACCAGCAGAAGTTGATGTATTAATTGGTGATAATTCTAAAGCTAAACAAAAACTTTTTTGGAAACCAAAACATACTATAGATACTTTGGTAAAAGATATGATAGAGGCAGATCTAAAACGATTTAAAAATTGATAATTTGATATAAACTAAGATTATTTAATGTAATACCCTATTAACATTTGCTAGGATTACAAAAGCTTAATGCAAACTTTTAAAAAACTTTTATTTTTACTTACTCCACATGAGCGAAAACGTGCAGGTTTGTTATTAATAATGCTCTTAATAATGTCATTACTGGATATGACTGGAGTAGCATCAATTTTACCTTTTATGGCTGTTCTTACTAACCCAAACCTCATTGAAACAAATTCTATTTTGAATTATATTTTTGAGTTTTCAAATATTTTTGGAGTTCATAATAATCAACAGTTTATTTTTGCTTTAGGTATTCTCGTATTTTTAGTGTTAGTTATTTCGCTTTCATTTAAAGCACTTACATATTATGCACAATCGAGTTTTGTTTACATGCGAGAATTTACTATAGGTAAGCGTTTAATTGAAGGCTACTTAAACCAACCTTACAGTTGGTTTTTATCACGTCATAGCGCCGATCTTGGAAAAACTGTTTTGTCTGAAGTTCAACAATTAATTTTAGATGGTATGAGACCTTTATTTGATTTGATTTCTAATGGTATGATTACAATTGCAATTATAACCTTACTAGTTATTGTTGATACAAAACTTACTTTAGTTGTTGGCTGCTCATTATTTGGAGCTTATATAATTATTTTCTATAGCGTAAGTAAATTTTTAAGTTCATCTGGCAGTAAACGTTTAATAAATAATCAGTTGCGTTTTACAATTATCAATGAAGCTTTTGGTGCTGCAAAAGAGATAAAAATCGGTGGACTAGAAAAAAATTTCATAAATAAATTTTCAAACTCTGCTCAAATTTATGCTCAAACTCATGCTTCAAGAATGGTTATAACTGCTTTGCCTCGTTATATCCTAGAGGCCATTGCATTTGGTGGCGTTTTACTGATGATACTTTTTGTAATGTCTAAAACAGGTAGTTTTAACTCTGCCTTACCAATTGTTAGTTTATATGTTTTTGCTGGTTATCGTTTGATGCCAGCTGTACAAAAAATTTATGAGTCTTTCACCCAACTTACTTTTATTGGTCCTTCGCTTAATAAATTATATGATGATATTCAAAATTTAAAAAAGTTTGATAGAAATCAAGATCAAGATATTTTGCCTTTTAATAAATCAATAACTTTAAAAAATATTCATTACAATTATCCAAATACATCTAGAGCAATATTAAAAGATATAAGTTTAAGTATTTCTGCAAAATCTACTATTGGAATTGTTGGGGTCACAGGTAGTGGTAAAACCACAATGGTTGATATTATATTAGGATTACTTGAGCCTCAAAAGGGTACTTTAGAAATTGATGGTAAAATTATTACAAAACAAAATGTTAGATCCTGGCAACGTTCTATCGGATATGTACCGCAACAAATCTTTATTGCTGATGATACTATTGCTTCTAATATTGGTTTTGGGTTAGAAGCTAAAGACATAGATAAAGAAGCAGTTGAAAAAGCTGCTAAAATTGCAAATTTACATGAATTCGTAATAAATGAATTACCTGAAAAATACCAAACTACAGTTGGAGAACGCGGTGTAAGATTATCAGGTGGACAACGTCAACGAATAGGAATAGCAAGAGCCCTGTATCATAACCCACAATTGCTTATTTTAGATGAAGCGACCAGCGCATTAGACAATCAAACTGAAAAAGCAGTAATGGATGCAATAAATAATTTAGGAAAAAATATTACTATTATATTGATTGCCCATCGTTTAAATACAATAAAGAAGTGTGATAAGAACTTCTTATTAGAGAAAAGTGAAATTAAAAAAGAATTGACATATGAAGAATTAATTAATTTTAATAAAGATATTGAAAAAAATGCTAATAATTAAAAGAGAAAATGCATAACAATTCATCTATATTAGTTACAGGTGGAACAGGTTCATTTGGCCACAGTTTTGTACCACTTACCCTGAAAAAATATAATCCCAAACGTTTAGTGATATTTTCACGAGATGAAATGAAACAATGGGAGATGGCTAAATTATTTAAAGATGATCCAAGAGTGCGTTTCTTTATTGGAGATATCCGTGATAAAGATCGACTTAGTCGAGCTTTACACAACATTGATTTTGTAGTTCATGCTGCCGCAACTAAAATAGTACCAACAGCAGAATATAATCCATTTGAATGTATAAAAACTAACGTTAATGGAGCTATGAATTTAATAGAGGCTTGTATCGATCAAAATGTAGAGAAAGTTGTGGCACTTTCAACTGATAAAGCAAGTAGTCCGATTAATCTTTATGGAGCAACCAAGTTAGCATCAGATAAATTATTTACAGCAAGTAATTCTTCATATGCAGGCGGTCACAAAACATGTTTTTCTGTCGTAAGATATGGAAATGTAATGGGTTCTAGAGGATCTGTAATACCATTTTTCATGTCATTAAAAGATACAGGAGAACTACCCATTACTGATGAGCGCATGACGCGATTCATGATTTCACTTGATCAAGGAGTAGAGTTAGTATGGAATGCTTTTGAAGATATGGTTGGAGGTGAAATTTATGTTAAAAAAATTCCTTCTATGAAAATAATAGATATAGCTAAATTAATTTTACCAAATGGAAAGCATAAAATTGTAGGTATTCGTCCAGGTGAAAAATTACACGAGCAAATGATTAGCAGTGATGATGCTAATTCAACTTATGAATATGCTAATTATTATAAAATTTTACCTCAAATAAATATGTGGGAAAAAGATAATTTGAGAATTAAGGATGGAATAAAAGTTCCAGAAGGGTTTGTTTATAGTAGTGATAATAATTCAAAATGGATGACAAAATCAAATTTACAAAAATGGATAGATGAAAACCAAAATTATATTGGTAAAATTTAAACAATGATACCTTATGGTCGTCAAGAAATAACCGAAGCAGATATTTCTGAAGTTGAAAAGGTATTGCGCTCAGATTTTTTAACACAAGGTCCAACTGTTCCAAGATTTGAGAAATCAGTTGCAAGTTATTGTGGTGCTTCTAATGCTATCGCGGTTAATAGCGCAACTAGTGCACTTCATATCGCTTGTCTTGCATTAGATCTTGGTCCGGGAGATTGGTTATGGACTTCGCCAAATACTTTTGTGGCTTCTGCTAATTGTGGTCGTTACTGTGGAGCTAGTATAGATTTTGTTGATATTGACCCTAAAACTTACAACATGAGTATTAGCGCATTATCAGATAAATTATTAAAAGCTGAAAAATTAGGAAAACTTCCAAAAATTTTAGTTCCAGTCCATTTTGCTGGCCAGCCCTGTGATATGTCTGCTATCCACCAATTATCAAAACGCTATGGTTTTAAAGTTATAGAAGATGCCTCTCATGCAATAGGTGCATCATACAATCAAATTAAAGTAGGTTCATGCAAACATAGTGATATCACAGTCTTTAGTTTTCATCCTGTCAAAATTATTACGACAGCAGAAGGAGGTATGGCATTAACTAACAATAAGGAATTAGCTGATAAAATGTTTAGACTAAGAACTCACGGTATTACAAATGAAAAAAAAAAAATGAAACAAAGGCCTGAAAATCAAATTTGGAATTATCAGCAAATTGATTTAGGTTTTAATTATCGAATGAATGACATTCAAGCTGCTTTAGGTTTAAATCAGATAAAACGTTTAGATCATTATGTTGAGAGTAGACATAAGATTGCTAAATTATACGACAAAGAATTTAAAAATCTCTCTATAACGACTCCTTGGCAAGCCCCTTTTGCTTATTCTAGTTATCATTTATATCCAATTACAATAAAAACAGACTCAAATATTAAAATTCAAAAAAAAATTTATGATGAACTAAGAAATAATGATATCGCTGTAAATTTACATTATATACCAGTTCACCGACATCCATATTATGAAAAATTAGGTTTTAAAAAAAATGATTTTCCAATAGCAGAAAAATTTCATCTAGAAGAGATTAGTATTCCAATGTATGCAATACTCGAAGATGAACATCAATATCACGTCATAGAAACTTTAAAAAAAGTGATTACTGCATGAACCTTTGTGTGATACCAGCTCGAGGTGGCAGTAAACGTATTAAAAAAAAAAATATAAAAAGTTTTTGCGGAAAGCCAATTATTGCATGGTCAATACAGCAAGCAATAAAAAGTAAGTGTTTTGATAAAATTATTGTGAGTACAGATGATAACAATATAGCAAAATTAGCTATAAGTTTTGGAGCAGAAGTGCCTTTTTTACGTCCAAAAAAGCTCTCAGATGATTATACTGGAACAGTCTCAGTAATTTCTCACGCAGTTAAATGGCAAATTAAAAATGATCTAAAGCCAACTTATGTCTGCTGTATTTATGCTACTGCCCCTTTTATAAATATAAGTGAATTAAAAAATGGTTTAAAAATTCTAAAAAAATCTAAATTCAAATATGTTTTTTCTGCTACAAATTATTCTTATCCAATTCAAAGGTCCTTTCGGATTAAAAAAAATAAAAAAATAGAAATGTTTTATCCTAAAAATTATAAATCTAGATCTCAAGATTTAGATGTAGCATTTCATGATGCGGGCCAATTTTATTGGGGACAAACAGATGCTTGGTTAAAAAATAAACCAATAATAAGCAAAAGTGCAATACCTATATTAATACCTCGTAGTCGTGTGCATGACATAGATACACATGAAGATTGGCGGATTGCCGAAACAATGTTTAAACAATCAGCAAAATTGTAAATTTTTATGAAGTAAAAACTTAATAATGATAACAACTATTAGAGTGATTTTAGCTTGTTTATCGTAAATAGGATTTAAGTATTATTTTATATTCTTTAATACAATGGATTTTAAAGGTTCATCTTTTGAAATTCTCACTGAAGATTTCTTGTTTAATATTTGATTGTAGTATTTGGGAGCCAATCCATATCCAGGTCGAATGACTCTAATATTTTCTTTAGAAAATTTTTCACCTTTCTTTATATTTTTAGTTGCAAATATTGACCTTCTAAAAATTTTAGATTTATTTTCACTTTTATTTCTAAAAAAAAAGTCCTTTCCAAGCAGTTTAAAAGCAACATCAATATCATCTCTTAATTTTTTTATTTCTTTTCCTTTTAATGAAAAATCAATATCAAAACCCTTTTTTTGATTATCTAGCGCTATATGTTTTTCGATTACTTCTGCTCCACTTGCTATTCCAGCAATAGCAACTCTATTATCTGTTGAGTGGTCAGAAATACCTACTTTACATTTAAATTTATCTTTTAAAATTTTAATATTTTTTAAGTTAAAATCCTTAACTGATGAAGGATAATTACTTACACAATATAAAAGAGTAAGATCTTTGGCCCCATTTCTCCTAGCTATTTTTACTGTAGTTTCAATTTCCTCTAAGCTTGCCATTCCTGTAGAGATTATAATAGGTTTTTTAGTTTGAGAAATTTTTTTTACTAAATTTAAATCAGTCATTTCAAAAGATGCAATTTTATAAATAGGACAATTTAACTTTTCTAGAAAATCTACTGCTGTATCATCAAATGGAGTGCTAAATATTTTAATACCTAAATATTTTCCGTAATTAAAAAGTTTTTTATGCCATTTTAATGGAGTGTGTGCTTTGTCATACAAATCCCATAGAGTATAACCTTTCCACAAACCCTCTTTAATTTTAAAATATTTTTTATCAGATTTTATAGTCATCGTATCAGCAGTATAAGTTTGAAGTTTAACCGCATCAGCACCATTGTCATATGCACACTTGATTAATTTTTTTGCTAAATTAAAGTCTCCACAGTGATTTGCTGAAATTTCTGCTATAAAAAAAACTTTATTTTTCATTTAATTTTTTAAATAACTTAGAAATTTTATCATCATCAATATTAATAGAATTTAATATCTTGAGAGTTTTATGAGGGAAATTTTTCATTGAATATCTTAATATATTCATCCAGTTAACGTTATTATTTTTTCTGGTATTTTCAATTTCATTTAAAATTTCTAATTTTTTATTAATATTATCATTCTTTTCTTTTTGATATTTTGTTATTGTTTTGAAGATATTTTGATTCCATGATTTTAAAATACTAGGCAATTCATTTGAAGAGTGAAAAGTTCCACTTCCAACTTGTTTAAATTCTTCATATTCATTATTAATAATATTCTTACAATTTATAATAAAAAGGTTTTCAATTTCAGAAATTAAAGCACTGTGTGTCTTGGTAAACGTTAAACTCCGTTTGTTTTTGTTTAATTCAAAATCTATAATTTTTTGATAAATAATATTGCCGGTATCAATACCTTCATTAATTTTATGAATAGAAACTCCGGAAGGCGTGTTATCAGCAAAAGACCAAAAGTTTGGATGCGCACCCCTGTTATATGGTAAGTATGAAATATGAAGATTTATAATATTTCTATTTTTTTTTAATATATCTTGATTTATTTTATGCCTATAGCCGAAAGTGATTATTAAATTGATATTGTTTATATCTTTGAGACTAATTTTTTTTTTTGTACTAAAAACTTGATAATTTTTGTTTTCCTTAATTTTATTTATTATTTTAGTTTCTTTACTTGAATAACCTAAAAAAAGGATTTTTTTCATTAATTAAATTATACTTAATTTTCAAAGTTTTCTAAAGAAATTCTTTTTTTATCTTTGAGAAATTTTTTCATCCATGTTTGAGTTTTTTTATGCACAGGATAAAACGGATCATTTTTGACTTTTTCTTTTATGTAATTGTTAAATACTTTAATTTTAGATTTTTTTATATAAAATCCATTTTTAGATTTTAAGACATCCCAGACACCATCTTTGATTAAATCATTATTAATTTTTTTTGCATCATATCTACAAAATTTTTTCGTCATTGGCCAGACTGTATGATTATAAATAATTTTATTGTTTTTATTTTTAAATTTATAGTTTCCAATAAATCTTTTTTTATATCTATATTTAACATCAAAGAATTTTTCAGCAAAATGTATGCCAGTACTTATAAAATCGTGATTAGTACCCAGATGTAAATATTCCATATTGTTTTTTAATGCATAATTATACAAACTATCTTCTCCAAAAGATTCAAAATTTTTTATTATTTTTATTTTATAGTCTTTATCATTTGTACAAAATGAGAAAACAGGATCAAAGGTATGTTTAAAACTTTTCTGTTTTTGAATTATTCTTGTAATTTCATTTAATTGACTTTTAGCACCATATTTTGTTTTCCCAATTCTTAGAAAATCATAATTAAAAGTTGCTAAATAGATAGTTTCTATCTCAAGTTCTTCTAAAATTTCATTAAATATATTTTTTAAATTTTTCTTTTCAAATTTATTGCTGAATATGTTGTATAGACCAAAAAAATCTACATGACATAAATATTTTTTTTTCATAATTTTAAAAAATCTTTTATTTTAAAAATTTTATTTAATTTATTTAATGGAATTTTTTTTTTATCTATACTTTCAATTTCCATAATTATTTTTACTAATGTAAATGAATCGTAATTTTTAAGCTCAGTAAGTTTAACATTCTTATTCTTATTTAATTTAACGTTTAAGTTTTTCTCTAAAATACTTTGAATTTTTTTTTCACGCATATTTTTTTTTTAGCGTATTAACATCAATCTTTCCAGTTGGCCCTAATGGAAAACTTATAATCTTTATTATTTTTAAAGGGTGCATATAGTTTGGAAGGTTTCTTTTGATGCTTTTTGCGATATTATTTTTTGTAGAATTACCCCTATAAAATAGGATTAAATCATCATTAATTAAAATAGTTTTAGAAATTACGTCTTTATTTTTATTTTCAACAACTTCATCTATTTCACTTGTATAAATTCTAAGGCCTTTTTTTTTATCATATTATCATTTCTTGATAGCCAATAGATCTGTCCGTTCTCAATTTTTACAAGGTCACCAGTATTATAGTATTTTTTATTTTTTATTTTTAAAAATTTATAATTTGTGTTTACATAACCCTGCATCAGTTGACTTCCACCGACTATTAACTCTCCAACTTGTTTATCATTTCCAATAGGTACTAATTTCCAATAAAGATGAGAAAAAACTTTACCGATAGGGACTATTTTTTTATCCTTTAATCGCTCGAGTCTAACTTTATATGAAGTTATATTGATTGTACATTCTGTGGGACCATACACATTATAAAAATTTGACTTTGGAAATAATTTTTTCGCATCTACACATATTTGTTTATTTAATACTTCACCACCCGATATAAATAACTTTATAGTTTTACTAATTTTATATTTTTTTAGAACAATAAATATTAGTTTGAAAAGATTTGGGACTGTGTACATTACCTCAATTTTATATTTATCTATGAGTTGAATTATTTCAAAAACATTTGAATTATTATTTGGTATAATAATTTTACAATTTGAAAATAAAGCGAATGCAATATCACCGAAAGTAATATCAAAATTTAATTCAGATGTAAGAATTAAAGACTTTAATTTTCTATAAGAAATGAATTCTTTACTCGTCCAACTTATATAATCTAAATAGCTTTTTTCGGAAATCACCACTCCCTTTTGTTTACTTGTAGTTCCTGACGTAAATATAATATAGGGAATTTTATTCTTAAATTTTAAATTTTTAAGCATTTGAATTTTTTTTTTATAAGAAGTTTTGTCTAAATTTATTTTGGACAAAACTAATCTTTTATAAAATTTTTTATTTATTATAAAGTCTGCATTACAAGACTTCAGAATCTCATTAATATATTTATTTGGCCAATTTTTATTTGTGGGTATGACTGTATTTCCATTAATCCAAAGAGCAAAAATAAGCCCAATATAATCTGCTGATCTTTCTAAATTAATAACTATCTTCTTATTAATTATTTTTTTTTCATTAATTTTTAATGCTAATTTAACTATATCTTCTGAACTTATTTCTGTTTTTGAGTCAATTAATATTTTTTTTTCAATATTATCTAAAAGATATCTAAGAACTTTATTTTTTAATTGTTTCATTAGATAAATTTTTTAATTTTATTTTTTTGTTATATATTTTTGTTTCTTTAACAAATAAAGCTCTTTGATTTTTATAATCTAAATATTTCGATTTAGTATAAAATTTGTCACCTGGCTTAATGTAATCAATTATATTTTTTTTATTTATTAATATTTTTTTAATATAAATAGATCCTCCATTAACACTTATAATAATATAATCCTTAAATTTTCTTAAAACAGTACCTACTTCCTCTGGATGTCTAGCAGGTTCATTTTTAGATTTTTCTATATCTTCAATCTGAACTTTTTTATTTGCTAGAAAAGTGTTTGCGCCTCCATATGGATAACCATAAGCACGGATAAATCTATCCAAATCATCAATATTCATTGACCAATCAATCCATCCATTAATCTTACTACTTAATCTTTTGTTATATGATGCAAAAAATGGATTTTGTTTTTCATTTTTTATCTTTTTTTTTCCATACGAGCTCAAAAAATCTCTTACCATCTCTCTATTTTTAGATTGCAAAAATACATTAACCTCTCCAGGTAATTTTAGATTCGATGGAATGATAAAATCTTTTTTATAAACTACATCCCCAGTATCAATCCCTGATGTCACTTTATGTAAACATGTTTGAAAAGCTCTGATGTCATACAAAATTATATATGAAGCCACACTGCCTCTCATACTTGGCAAAGGAGATTGATGAACATTAAAAAATTCTTTACCAAAAATATCAATTATATTTTTTTTGTAAATCCAAGGAGTAGCACAAGATAAGACAACTGAATTCTTTATATCTAAATTTTTTAATTTACTTGGAGTAAGCTTATTTGTTTTTATTAGGTCTATTTTTTTATTTTTTAAAAATAGTTTTAATTCATTAGAAACTTTGTCTGTTATAAGTGTCGTTTTTTTTTAACATTGGTTCGGAGAAAGAGTCTTTTAAATATCTTAAAGACCAGGTTTTTCCTGATATTAAAATT
>JACWEE010000010.1 GCA_014653665.1 Pelagibacterales bacterium SAG-MED34
TATTGCATCAGATCACGCTGGTTTTAAATTAAAAGAAAGTATTAAAAAAAATTTTTCTACAAAGTTTGATGTTTTAGATTTAGGACCAAAAAATTCAAAAAAATCAGTAAACTACCCAGATTATGCACATAAATTATCAAAAAAGATAAAAAAAGAAGATGTTGGCATTTTAGTATGTGGTTCGGGTATGGGTATGGCAATGACTGCTAATAAGCATAGAAATATAAGAGCGGCATTATGTTATTCAGTAAAAAACGTTAAATTATCTAGATTGCATAATGATGCAAATGTTATTACATTAGGAGAAAGGTTGATTAGTAAAAATTTAGCCTTTAAATGTATTAATGCATTCTTAAATACAAAGTTTGAAGGGGGAAGGCACTTAAAAAGAGTTAAAAAAATATAAATTTATGTCTAGTGAAACAAAATATTTAAACAGTGAGTACAAAGATTTTTTTGAAAAAAGCTTATTAGATAGCGATCCAGAAATTTATAAAGCTATTAATGATGAGTTAGTAAGACAACAAAATCATATTGAACTAATTGCATCTGAAAATATCGTATCTCAAGCAGTCCTCGAGGCTCAAGGTTCAGTATTAACAAATAAATATGCTGAAGGCTATCCAGGCAAAAGATACTATAATGGTTGTGAACATGTGGATGTAGCTGAACAATTAGCTATAGATAGACTTAAAGAATTATTTAATTGTAAATTTGCCAACGCTCAACCTCATTCAGGAGCGCAAGCAAATGGTGCTGTGTTTTTAGCTTTATTAAAACCTGGTGATACTTTTATGGGAATGAGTTTGAATTCAGGTGGACACATTACTCATGGTTTAAAAATTTCTATGTCAGGTAAATGGTTTAATGCAATTGGTTATGAAGTTGATAAAGAATCTGAACTTATTGACTATGATAATGTTGAAAAACTTGCACTTGAACACAAACCTAAACTTATAATTGCTGGTGGTAGTGCTTATTCAAGAGTAATTGATTTTAAAAGATTTAGAGAAATCGCAGATAAAGTTGGAGCATACCTAATGGTTGATATGGCTCATTTTTCTGGTTTGGTAGCAGGTAAGGGATATCCAAATCCGTGTGACTATGCTCATGTTGTTACATCAACCACTCATAAAGTTTTTAGAAGTGCTAGGGGTGGAATTATTTTAACTAATCACGAAGATTTATCTAAAAAATTTAATACAGCTGTTTTCCCTGGATACCAAGGAGGACCACTAATGCACATTATAGCTGCTAAAGCAGTTGGATTTAAAGAGGCATTAAAACCAGAATTTAAAGATTATATTAAAACTGTTTTAGTGAATGCAAAAATTTTAGCTGAGACATTAAAAAACAATGGTTTTAAAATTTATTCAGGAGGAACTGATACTCATCTGATGTTAGTTGATTTAAGGCCTTTTAATGTAAAAGGTAATGTAGCTGCTGAAAGCCTCTCTAGAGCCAATATTACATGCAATAAAAACGGTATTCCATTTGATAGTGAAAGCCCAATGATAACTTCTGGTATAAGACTTGGTTCACAGGCTGCCACAACAAGAGGGTTTGGGTTAAAAGAATTTCAAATAGTAGGTGATTTAATAACAAAAACAATCAAAGGATTGGCAGAAAATCCTGATGATAATTCTAAAACTGAAGATGAAGTAAGAAAAGAAGTTGTAAGTCTTTGTTCTAATTTTCCTATCTATAAACACTTAGGCTAAATTAATCTATGATTTGTCCATGCAGCAAAAAAGGTGACACTTCAGTTGTCGACTCAAGACCCACAGAAGACGGAACGGCAATTAGAAGAAGAAGACTCTGTAGCTGTGGAGAGAGATTCACAACATTTGAAAGAGTTCAATTTAGAGAACTTACGGTAGTGAAAAAAAATGGAAGAAAATCATCTTTTGATAGAGAAAAACTTTCAAAATCAATTTATGTAGCTCTAAAGAAAAGACCTATTGATACTGAGACAGCAGAAAAATTCATCTCAAAAATCAGTAGATCATTAGAAGAATTAGGTCAGAGTGAAATTTCTTCCAATACTATTGGAACTATGGTTATGGAGGGTTTAAAAGAGCTTGACCCTGTAGCATACGTTCGATTTGCATCAGTCTATAGAAACTTCAGAGAAGAAAAAGACTTTGTTCAATTTGTGGATAGAATTGATGTCTTTAAAAAAAGATAATAAATCATCAAATAAAAAAATTATGAACTTTGCTATAAACTTAGCAAAGAATAATAAGTATTTAACTGGCACAAATCCGTCAGTTGGATGTGTAATTGTAAAAAATAATAAAATCTTATCTTTTGCTACAACTAATAATGGTGGTAGACCACATGCAGAAAACATTGCTTTAAATAAAAATAGATATAATAAAGGAACATCTCTTTATTCGACACTTGAACCTTGTTCTCATCACGGCGTGACACCTCCTTGCACAAATGCAATAATAAAAAATAAAGTTAAGAGAGTGTATTACTCGATTGAAGATAAAGATTTACGAACATTTAACAAAACTAAAAAGATTTTAAAGTCTAAAAAAATAATTGTAATATCAGGACTTCAAAAGCAAAACGTTAAGGACCTTTATAATGAATATAATTATATAAGATCTAACAAAGCCCCTTATATAATTGGAAAAATTGCAAGTTCATCAAATTTAAATATTTTAAGAAACAATTCTTTTATAACAAATGAACATTCAAGAAAAGTTTCACATATTTTAAGATTTCAAAATCATGCTATATTAACTTCTTATAAAACAATTAATACAGACAACCCTAAACTTAATTGTAGATTAAATGGATTAAAGAAATTTTCACCCACTGTAGTTGTAATAGATAAGAATTTAAGAATAAAAATAAACTCTTATGTGATTAAAAATTCAATAAACAGTAAATTAATTATATTTCACTGTTCTAAAAATATCTCAAAAATTAAATATTTAAAAAATAGAGGTGTTAAACTTATTTATCAAAAACTAGAAAATAAGACTAACTTTAACCTTAAACAAATAACTCAAACACTTTATACACTTGGTCTACACAGGCTTTTAATAGAGGCTGGTAAGGATTTGATGACAAATTTTCTTAATGAAAATTTATTAAATGAATTCTATTTCTTTAAAAGCGACAAAATAATCTCTAATAGAGATAAAATTAATATATCTTCATTAGTAAAAATGCTTAGTAAAAACTACAAAAATAAAAAAAAAATTAACACATATTTAGATAAAGATATACTAACTCACTACTATTAAAATGTTTAATGGAATTATATTTAATAAAGGAATAATTAACGACATCAAAAAAAGGACAAAAGGAGTTAATTTATTTATAAAATCTTCTTTAAAAGTTTCTAATAAAAATCTTGGGATTTCAATTTCTTGTGATGGAGTTTGTCTTACTTTAATCTCTTACAAGAATAATACTTTAGAATTCTATCTCTCAAATGAAACGTTGGCTAAATCAAAATTCAGAAATATTAAAATTGGGGATGAAATTAATTTAGAAAAACCCTTAAAGTTTGGTGATAATATTTCAGGACATATCTGTCAAGGTCATGTTGATACAGTTTGTTCTGTAAAAAGTATTAAGAAAGTTGATAAGTCAAATATTTTTGAATTTAAAATAACAAAATCACTTAAGAAGCAATTAGTAGAAAAAGCTTCTATATTAATAAATGGAGTGTCACTAACAATATCAAAAATAAAAAAGAATTCTTTTGAAATATGGATTATACCTCACACATTAAAATTAACTAACTTAATCACTCTTAAAAAAAATGATTTAGTCAATGTTGAGATTGATATTATGTCAAAATATGTAAAGAAATTTATTAATGAAAAAAAATAATTTTAGCTCAATAGAAAGTATTATTAAGACAGTTAAAAAAAATGGAATGTTTATTCTTGTTGACGATGAGAGCAAACATGAAGAAATGGAAAATGAAGGTGATTTAGTAATTTCCACATCAGCCGTTAATCCTAATCATATTAATTTCATGGCCAAACATGCAAGAGGATTAATTTGTTTAGCAATGGATAATACACAATCAAAAAAAATTGGATTAACTTTGGCTTCACCAATAAATCAATCGAGAAGCAAAACTGCTTTTACTTATTCTATAGAAGCTAAAAAAGGCGTTACAACAGGTATATCAGCTTATGATCGTGCTAGAACAATTAAAGCTGCATCAAATAAAAACGCAAAAAAAAATGATATTGTATCACCAGGCCATGTATTTCCAGTGATAGCCAGAGATGGTGGTGTTCTTGTTAGAGCAGGACATACCGAGGCTTCAGTTGATATATCAAAACTTGCAAAAAAAAATAATTCGGCTGTTATTTGTGAAATCATGGCTGATGATGGCAAAATGGCAACAGGCAAAACATTATTTAATTTTGCCAAAAAACATAAACTTAAAATAGGCAAGATCGAAGACTTAATTGCTTATAGGTTAAAAAGGGAAAAACTTGTTAAATTAAAAAAAACTTCTTCAATAATTGTTCAAAAACAAAAATTTAAAATAAAAATATTTGAAAACATACTTGATGGATCTGAAAACTTTGCGTTGATTAAAGGAACCTTAAAGAAAGGTGTTGTCCCTAGATTAAGAGTAATATCGTCTAACGTAGTTCAAAATTATTTAATTAATCAAAAACTGCCGAATTCATTCGATAAAACAATCTCATATTTCAAAAAATATAATAATTGTGTCCTTGTGTTCATAAGAGACCCTAATTTAAAATCAGTAACTCAAACACTTAAACAGTATAAAAGTAAAACTTTTTATAAAAAAGGTCATGACAAATTGATTAGAAACTATGGTATAGGAGCTCAAATTATTAAATCTCTAAATATTAAAAATATGATACTTGTTACTAGATCTAAAAAAAAAGTAATAGGTTTAGAAGGTTACGGAATAAAAATTAAAAAACAGGAAATTATAAAGTGAAAAAAAAAATTCTAATTGTTGTTGCAAATTATTATGAAAATATTGCTAGGTCTCTGTTAAATAGCGCAAAATCTAGAATTAAAAATAAATATTACATAAGAGTGATTAACGTAGCTGGTGCATTTGAGATACCTGTAACAATTTCAAAAAATTTAAATAAATTTAACGGATTCATCGCTTTGGGATGTGTTATTAAAGGTCAAACGCCTCATTTTGATTTTATATCAAAAGCAACCACTGATGCATTGATGACATTATCAATATCATCTAAGAAACCAATAGGTAATGGCGTAATTACATGTTTAAATAAAAAACAAGCTATTGTACGAAGTAGAAAAGGCTCAGAGGCTGCAGAGGCAGTTTTATCTGTCCTGTCTCAATAAATATATGAAAGTTCAATTTTCACCTCAACGAAATCCAAGAGTAATAATTATACAAAAGCTTTATGGGAAACTTTTTAATAATGAGGAAAATATTATTTTTCCTAAACATAGATTTAAAAAATTTATAAAAGATATTGTGAATGGAACTATAGAGAGAGAAGAGTTAATTAATACAGAAATTAATAACCATTTAGAGCAAGATTTAAAAATTAAAAATATGGATAAAGTCTTCCAAATTATTATTAAAAGTGCAATTTTTGAATTCTTATATAAACCTAATACCTCAATAAAAATTATTATTAATGAATATTTGAAAGCATCAAATTTTTTTATTGATGACTCACAAACTAAATATTTAAATGCATTATTAGATAAGATCTCAAAAAAAATTAGAATAAGCAATGGATGAGTTTACTCTAATTGAAAAGTACTTTAAAAAATTAACTTATAATAACCCGTCAGCATTAAATTTAAATGATGATGTTTTTTTTGACAAAAAGAATACTGTTGTCATTTCAACAGACACTTATATTGAAGGTATTCATTTTCTTAATTTTAAAAATCCTTATTTAGTAATAAAAAAAATAATAAGATCTTCAATCTCAGATTTGTATTGCAAGGGTGTAAAACCTAAATATATTTTTATAGGTGCTAGTGGGAATAATAATTCTTTTTCAAAAAAAAATCTTAGTAATATTTCTAAAAGTCTTAAAGAAGAACAAAAAAAATATGGCATTAAATTATCAGGTGGTGACACAACAAAATCAAACAAAACAATATTTACAATAATGTCGTTAGGTTATTCAAAAAGAATCGTGCAAAGAAATAAGTGTAAGAATGGTGACGATGTATATGTAACTGGGAACATGGGTGACAGTTATTTAGGGTTACAAATTTTAAAAAAAAAAGTTGCATTAAATAAAAAAGAACATAATTATTTTGTAAAAAAATACTATTTACCTGACTTACCGATTAAGATCAGCTCAAACCTTTTAAACTTTGCAAATTCTTCAATTGATATTTCAGATGGTTTATTTGGAGATTTGACCAAGCTAATCAATAAAAGTGAATTATTTTATAAAGTTGACCTGAATAAAATACCAATCTCATCAAATTTGAGAAACTATCTTACCAAATCCAAAAAAAAGAAGATTAATTTTATTTCAAAGGGTGATGATTATCAAATTATATTCACGTCCCCAAAATCAAAGAGAAATTATATTCAAAAATTTTTCAAAAAGATGAATCAAAAAGTAACATTAATTGGCATTTTAACTAAAGATGCAAGGAATAATGAAATTATTGAGGGCAATAAAAGATTAAAACATGCATATAATGAGGCATATTCCCACAATTTTTAAAAAAGTTAAATATTGCGTTTTATATCATATTTTGTATTACATATTTTTCATAACTTTAATTAACAAAGGAATCAATGAATACATCAACTGAAACAATAATGTTTTATATTATAGCGGCTGGAATATTATCCATCGTTTATGGTTTTATAACAGGTAGAAATATTTTAAATTCAAGTTCAGGCAATGCAAAAATGTTAGAAATTGCATCTGCAATTCAAGAAGGAGCTAGAGCTTATTTAAACAGACAGTATAAAACAATTGCAATAGTTGGTGTTGTAGTTCTAATAATTATAACAATTTTATTTAGTCCATTGGTTGGTTTAGGTTATTTAATAGGCGCTACTTTATCTGGGATTGCAGGATATGTTGGAATGCTTGTTTCTGTTCAAGCTAATGTTAGAACAGCTGAAGCATCTAGAAAAAATTTAGCGAGTGGATTATCAATAGCGTTTAAATCTGGTGCAGTCACTGGAATGCTTGTTGCTGGTTTAGCATTACTTTCTATAGCAGTTTATTATTATTTTTTAGTTAAAACTGGAGTTGAAGAAAGAGAAATTGTTAATGCACTTGTCGCATTAGGATTTGGCGCATCATTAATTTCTATTTTTGCAAGACTTGGTGGGGGAATTTTTACAAAAGGTGCAGATGTTGGTGCAGATTTAGTTGGTAAAGTTGAAGCCGGAATTCCAGAAGATGATCCGAGGAACCCCGCAGTTATTGCTGATAACGTTGGTGATAACGTAGGAGATTGTGCAGGTATGGCTGCTGACCTTTTTGAAACTTATGCTGTTACTATTGTTGCTACCATGGTTCTTTCATCTATTTTCTTTGTAAATGATTTAAATATGATGATCTATCCTTTAGCAATTGGCGGTGCATGTATATTAACATCTATTTTAGGAACTTTTTTTGTTACTCTTGGTAGTGATAAAAATATTATGAAAGCAATGTATAAAGGATTTGTAATTACAGCAATTAGTTCATTAATTATATTATTCCCTATTACAAAACACGTTATAGGATTTACGACTGAATATGTAGCAAATGGAAAAACATTTAATGGTTTAAGTCTATATTTTTGTGGAATTATTGGTTTAATAATTACAGGTTTAATAATTTGGATAACAGAATATTATACAGGGACTAATTACAGACCTGTAAAAAGTGTAGCCAAATCATCAACTACAGGACATGGTACGAACGTAATTCAAGGTTTAGCAGTTTCTATGGAAGCAACTGCTGTTCCTGCATTAATAATTGTTGGTGGAATTTTATGGACTAACCATATTGCAGGTCTTTATGGTATTGCCATTGCTGTAACAACAATGCTGGCCCTGGCCGGTATGGTTGTTGCTTTAGATGCTTATGGGCCTGTTACTGATAATGCTGGTGGTATAGCTGAAATGTCAAATCTTCCAAAAAATGTTCGTAAAACGACAGATGCACTTGATGCAGTTGGTAATACAACAAAAGCCGTAACAAAAGGATATGCAATAGGATCTGCAGGTCTTGGAGCCTTAGTCCTTTTTGCAGCGTACACAGAAGATATAAAACATTTTTCAAAAGTTGCTGGTTCGAATTTAGAGGGAATAACTGTAACTTTTGATCTATCAAATCCTTATGTAGTTGTTGGTTTACTTATAGGTGGCATGCTTCCTTATTTATTTGGCTCAATGGGTATGCAAGCTGTCGGTAGAGCAGGTGGTGAAGTTGTTATTGAGGTGAGAAGGCAGTTTAAAAAAATTCCTGGAATAATGAAAAGAAAAGCAAAGCCTGATTATGGTAAACTTGTTGATTTGCTTACAAAGGCTGCAATCAAAGAAATGGTAATCCCTTCATTATTACCAATTTTATCTCCTATAGTTTTATACATAGTAATTTATTTCATAGGTGGGCAAGTCGCAGCATTATCATCTCTAGGGGCAATGTTATTGGGAGTTATAATAACAGGTCTATTTGTTGCAGTTTCAATGACTGCTGGAGGTGGAGCATGGGATAATGCAAAAAAGTATATTGAAGATGGAAAATTTGGTGGTAAGGGTTCAGAAGCTCACAAAGCTGCCGTAACTGGAGATACTGTAGGTGATCCTTATAAGGATACAGCAGGTCCAGCTGTTAATCCTATGATCAAAATTACAAATATAGTAGCATTGTTACTACTTGCTGTTATTGCTGGTTAATAAATAAACTGTTAAATAAAGTTAATTTTATTATTAAATATTTATTTGATTTTGTTTAACTACATAATCATTTTGACTATAAACTGTATATAATTCACAATGATGTATTATGTATATTTAATATTATCTAAAAAGCTTGATAAATATAGATCTTATGTCGGTTATACAAAAAATATTAGCAATAGGTTATATCTTCATAATAACTCCAAGGGCGCAAAATTTACAAAAGGAAGAAAGTGGAAAATCGTGTATTTAAAAAAATATAAGAGTAAAATAATGGCTATGAAAGAGGAGTATAAACTTAAAAAAAATTATAAATTAAGAAAAGAACTCATATCTCAATATAAAGAAAATGAAAATTTCAATACTGCTTCCCTATAAAGAAAATTTTTCACCAGAATATCCTGGTGCCGTTTCCTTATTTGTCTATGAAACAGGTAAAAAAAGTAAATATAAAAAAAATATTGTTGTTTTTGGTAATACAAATTTTAAAAAAAAATTTGACCTTCAATATATTAACATAAACCTTAGTAAAAGTTTATTGTCTAGCCAAACAAAAAATTATTTAAACAAATTTATTGATTTTCAAAAAAAATATAATTTTTCGATCATAGAAATACATAATAGACCAATGTATATAAAATATTTATATAAAAAAATACCTAACAATGTTTACTCTTTATATTTTCATAACGATCCACTTTCTATGGAGGGATCAAAAACTATGAGTGAAAGAATAAATCTTTTAAAAATATGTTATAAAATTATTTTCAATAGCAACTGGTCAAAAAAAAGATTTTTAGAAGGTCTTGACAATAAATTTGTTAATAGCAATAAATTAGTTGTTTTTTTCCAATCAGCTCAAAAAAATAACTTAGATATAATAAAACATAAAAAAAATTGGATAACTTTTGTGGGTAAATTAAATAATGCAAAAGGTTATGATATATTTGCAAAAACAATTAAACTTGTTTTAAACAAATACCCTAAGTGGAGAGCAAAAATTATAGGTGACGAAAAAAGAGAAAAGATCAAAGTAAACCATAATAATGTAGATTTATTAGGTTTTTTAAATCACGAAAAAGTTTTAAAAATATTTAAACAAACAAGTATTGCTGTTGCCTGTTCGCGATGGGAAGAACCTTTTGGTAGGACAAGTTTGGAGGCTTCTGCTAACGGTTGTGCTGTAATAATTACTAATAAAGGCGGTTTACCCGAAACAGTTACAAATGCAATAATTCTAAGAAAATTATCAGTTAAAGAATTATATAAGGAAATATCTATGTTAATTGAAAAAGAAGCTCTTAGACGAAAACTGCAGATTTTATCAATTAAAAACTTCTATTTAACACATGTTTTTGTAACCAATATGATTGACAAATACAGGGATGAAAAACTTCAGTTAAATAGAGGTTTTTTTATAAAAAAAATTCAAAAATCATTACGTATACTTCATATAACAAATTTTAATGAAAGATTAGATGGTAGATTATTTTTTAATACGGGAAGAAGAATAAATAATGGTTTTATAAGACAAGGTCATAGTGTCCTTGGTTTTAGTGATAGAGATATTCAAAAATATTATAAATCTATTATCGATCTTAAAGGAGCTGAAACACTAAACGATAAATTGAAAAAAACTTGTTATAACTATAATCCAGATTTAATTGTCTTAGGACATGCTGATTTAATTTCTAAAGATCAAATAGCAGAACTAAGAAAAGATTATCCAAATACTAGGTTTTCTCAATGGTTTTTAGATCCATTAAATAAAAAAGGGCCAGATTATGAAAGAAATAAAGAAAGGATTTTAGATAAGATTGACGTAGTTGACTCAACATTTCTTACCACTAGTCCTGATGTATTAAGTTTTTTGGAAGATAAAAATAGCTATTTCATTCCAAATCCGAGCGACAAATCTTTTGAAACATTAAATAATTTTGACAAATCATGTAATGTAGATTTATTTTTTGCATTAAGTCATGGTGTACACAGGGGTGTACTTAAAGCTGGCAAATCAGACGATAGAATTCAATTTCTTAATAACCTTAGATCGATCACTCCAAATATTAAATTTGATATATATGGTATTGATAAAGTTCAACCTATCTGGGCTGATCATTACTTTAAGACAATTAGCAATGCAAAAATGGGTTTAAATTTAAGCAGAGGAGACTCTATAAAGTATTATAGCAGCGATAGAATAACTCAAATAGTTGGAAACGGTCTTGTTTGTTTGATTGATGAAAGAACCGGCTATCAGAATTTTTTTGATGAAAATGAAATGGTTTTTTATAAATCAGTAAGTGATTTGTCAGAAAAAGTTATAAAAATATCAGCAGATGATAATTTAAGAAGAAAGATTGCAAGAAATGGTAAAAGAAAGTATATGAAATATTTTAATTCAGACCTTGTTTCAGAGTATATAATTAATAAGAGTTTAGAAATAAAAACAAACAAGAAATATTTATGGGAAAGAAAATAAATAGAAATGAAAAAACCTTTTTATCCTTTAATTGAAAATCCATATCGAGATAAGGACATAATTGAAGGTATCAAAATTTTAAAATCAAAAAAGCTGACTATAGGTCCTAAAACAGATGAATTTCAAAAATACTTTTCAAAAAAGATAAAAACAAAATTTTCCATCATGGTTAATTCAGGATCTTCTGCAAATTTATTAGCTATGCAATGTCTTATTAACCCGTATAGAAAAAATAGATTAAAACCAGGTGATGAAGTTTTAATTCCATCAGTCTGTTGGTCAACATCATTATGGCCAATTATACAATCAGGTCTTAAACCAAAATTTGTTGATGTAGATTTAAAAAGCTTAAATATTGATTTAAATGATTTAAAAAGAAAAATTTCCAAGAAAACTAAAGCAATTTTAATTGTTCACGTGTTAGGAAATTGTGTCGATATGAATAAATTTATGCGCATAACTAAAAAACACAAATTAATTTTGATCGAAGATACTTGTGAATCTCTTGGCACTAAATATAAAAATAAATTTTTAGGTTCTTTTGGTGATTTTTCGTCATTTTCTTTTTATTCGTCCCATCAGATTTCTTCAGGCGAGGGTGGTATGATTTGTTGTAAAAGTAATTCTGACCACGAAATAATCAAATCATTAAGAGCCCATGGATGGTCTAGAGGTCTTAAGAGTGAAAAAAAAATAGCATCAGCAAATAAACATTTAGATAGCAGATTTATTTTTTATAATTCTGGCTATAATTTGAGACCAACTGACATAACTGCTAGCATTGGACTTAGTCAATTTAAAGATTTAAATAAATTCATAAAACAAAGATCAATTAATAGATTAAAAATTTTAACAAAATTTAAAAAAAATAAAAAACTGTCAAAAGTTCTAACATTTATAAATACTACCAGGGATGTTAAAGCCCATTGGTTTGGAATTCCAATATTGTTATCAAACGAAATTAATAGAAATAAATTTTTAAAAAAAATTGAAAATAAAGGCGTCGAAACAAGACCAATTATAAGTGGTAATTTTTTGAAACAACCATCCATCAAAAAATACAAACTTAATAATCAAGCTAAATTTAAAAATTCAGATTTAATTAATAATCATGGTTTTTTTATAGGCTTACCTACAAATTATATTACAGACAAAAAAATAAAAAAACTTGTAAGTATTTTTGAAGAAAGTATTTAAGAGAATTTATAATATATATTTCAGAAAAAGATGAATATTTTTTGTTAAAATAAATGAAAAAAAGATTTATTTGATATAAAAATATTAACTCAATAATTAAATACTTATAAATATTTATGAAAAATATTTTAATTTTTAGAACAGATAGATTGGGTGATTATATTATTCATTCAAGACCAATTTATGAACTTAAAAAAAAGATTACAGATTGTAAAATTATAATAGTTTGTTCAGTATTAAATTCAAAAATTTTGAAAAATTCTGACTATATAGACGAAATAATTATTTATGATAAAAATTTTTCAATCTCGAAAAAAATCATTATTTTTTTTAAATTATTTAAACTAAAATATTATGTAATATTTGCATTGGATAATAAAAAATTTACATTATTCTGTAACATATTTTTAATATCTAAATATAAATTTGGTTTTGCTTATAAATATCAAAAAAAGTTTCTTAACTATTTATTAATTTATTTAAAACCAAATAAGATTTATAGGAAACTTTTCTTTGATAAAATATCTTATTTTTCATCACGTAAATATTTAAATAAAACAGAATCATTATGTCAAAAATATTTAGACTTATTTAATTATTTTGGGCTAAAATTAACAACAAACGACAATTATGTTTTTAATACTGATTTAAATACGCAAAAAAATTTTGATGAACTAAGATTAAAATTTAAAATCAATGAATATGTATTAATTCATTTCGATGAAAAATGGTTAGATTTTATAAACAATAAAGATGAACTTTTAAATAATATTAAGATTCTTCAAAGAAAGATTAAAAAAAAAATAATCTTAACTGGATATCAAAATAAATTTGATTATTTTAATTTTCTTAAAAATTCAGTTTCTTATTTTGATTTAATCAGTAAAAAAAAAAATATTAATGAAAATACTGATATTTTATTGTTAGATAACATGGATATAAAAATATTTGAAAGATTTATTAAAAATTCATTTATGAATATCAGCTGCCATTCTGGTTTTGTTGTTCAAGTTTGTGGTGCAAATAATGGAAAAATCATAGATATTATTCATGAAAGAGACCAAGATTGGTATAAATGCTGGGTCCCATCAATGATTACCTACAAGGTTGCTTTAAAATCAACCATAAAGAATGGACCAAACGATATTAATAATATCTTTAGTAATATTTACGAAATATTAACTAATTAAAATTATGAGATATTTAATTTTTAGAACTGATCGTATTGGTGATTTTTTGCTTACTTGTATACTTATTAAAAATATTAAATTTAATGATCCAAATAGCTTTATTACCATTGTCTGTTCAAACAAAAACTATGATTATATATCAAAATATAAAAGTATTGATCAAATTATTATTTATAAAAAAAATATTTTTTCTTATTTTTTTAATTTTTTAAAATTATTTAAAAAAAAATTTGATTACTCGATAATTCACGATGATAAAGATAGATCAAAAATTTTAAATTCTTTAATTAAGAAGGAAAGAACAATTTTAATTGATAAAAATGAAAAAAAAACAAAAATTGATATTATTAAAAATATTATTGCCGATATAGGTTTTAATTATTCTAAAAATGATTTAGATATTCTGTATATTAAAAACAATCTTTTAGATACATCAAAAGGAGACTACGTAGTGTTTCACTATGATGAAAAATGGTCAATTAAAACATATGTTTCAAATTATACAAATATCGAACCTAGTGTAGATGAACTTGTTAAATTTATTGAAGAATTGCAAAAAAAAATTAAACTCAAAATATTAATCACTACAGGAAGTAAACCGCCTGAGAATCTTGTTAAAATCTTTTCATCTAACTATTTTAAAAATGTAGAGTTTTTGTTTAATCAAAATTTTTTTGAACTAGAAAAAATAGTTTTTAATTCAAAGTTGTTGATTTCTTGTCATGGAGCAGTTTCACATATTGCAGCTGCAAAGAATATACGACAAATTGATATTATAGATAAATCATATGATTATAGTGTATGGTCATCACACTTTAGAAATTATAATTATGTTTATAGAAAAAAATTCGTTTATTTGTCTGAGGACATATATAAAGCATTATTAAAGTTATCATTTTAAAGTTTTCTATATTTTCTAACTTATATATTAATTTTATTTAACGCATTATTTTTAAATATATTCGCCTCTCGAATATATCTTCTGACCATTTGAGTTGTCTTATGTCCTGTCATGGCCATTATACTTCTTTCATCAGCACCAGACTCAGCGGCTACTGTTGCAAAACCTGATCGTAGACTATGACCTGAATAATTTTTATTTTCGATACCTGCTAAATCCAAATATCGCTTAATTAATAAAACTACAGATTGATCAGTTAATCTTTTATCTGCTAATGTTAATCCTTTAGAAAATCTTCTAAAAATAGGTCCAGACTTAATTTTTGAAATTTCTAACCATTTTTTTAGGTTTGTTACTGGACAGTAAATTTCGTTAGTGAAGTAGGGCAGCCCCTTTGTCATTCCTTCTCCAAATTGGTCTGTTTTTGATTTTTTGATAGTTATTTTGAGACCTTCAGAAACAAATTCTAAATCCTCATGATCAATTGAAATTAGTTCTGTCCGTCTAAAACCACCTCCAAATCCAATTAAGATTATTGATTTGTCCCTAAGTTTTTTTATTTCCCCAATTTTTTGCTCATTTATTACATTAATAATTAATTTTAAATGATTGATTAATATAGGTTTTTTACCTTTCTGTATGCTTCCTTTGACCCTTCTTATGCCCATTAAATTTTCAACTATTATTGGATGTTTGGTATCTAAATAATGTCCTTTTAACTTATGAACCATACTTATTGATACTAATCTTCGTCTTAAAGTGCTAATTTTAGAGTTTTGAGATAGGTGAGTAAGATATAAGGAAATTATTTTTGGTTCTGTTGGTAATGAATTTAGACCGTGATTTGCACAAAAAGCTGCAAAGTCTCTAAAATCTGACTTATATGCCCTTAATGTATTATTTGCTTTAGCGCTTTTAAGATTATTTAAAGTAGCTTCATGGAGAGATTTTAAGTCTGTAATTAGTTCGTTCATATAATTAGTATTGATAACAATTAATTATCACTAGTAATAATATAACTCATTTAACAAGTCAAGCATTTAATGTAAAAGAATATTTATGCCAAAATATGTCTTAATTGGACTAATTGTTGTTATTGGAACATTCCTTATAATGAATTATTGGCCAAAATTAAAAGAACAAACAAAAAATAGAATATTAATGGTTATTTTCGGCATTTTTTTTATAAGCATATTTGTTTTACTATTTTTATTAATGTTTTGAGGTTATTTGATAGATATAATTAGTATTTTAGTTGCTGGAGTATTTTCGTGCATAATTCTAGATATTCTGGGTTATTTACTCAAATTGATGGGTATTCCAGAACCATCGTGGGGAATTGTTGGAAGATGGACTTATTATATGCTTAAAAATGCTACTTTTTACAACCCAAATATTGCTCATATGCCTAATTTTAGGTATGAAGTTTTACTTGGTTGGATTTTTCACTATTATGTATCGATTTGTTGGGCTGTAATCTATTATTTTTGTTTTTTAATGATAGGTCTAAAAATGACATATTTTTCAGGCTTTATGTTTGGAGCTCTTACAACATTAGCTCCATTAATGATATTTCTACCTTTTACTGGACAAGGAGTGTTTGCAAATAAAACTGGAATACCTATTAAAACATCAGTTATGTTTCTAATCAGACACTCAATTTACGGAATTGCAATGTATGAAGGTTTTAGATGGTTTACTTAATGCTTTAGATTAAGTTATCCCCACTATTCATCCCTGTTAAAAACTCAGTATATTCAACGATAAAGTGATACATACAACCTACTCTATCTGATAGTATACAAAATGAATTAAGAGGCAACTCTTAACTGACCATCTAGGGAAAAACCGAGAGGTTCAAGCCTAGAGGGCAGAAAGCTCTGCAGAGTAGCGCTAAAATTGTAGGGTGGACGGCATGGCGGTAGCGCATACAACGACGTGCCAAAAACTGCTGTTCTTTGTACCTGAAAAGGTGCAAGGAAACAGGGTTTTTCTATATATGATTCTCAAAGGTACAAAATTTCAATTAAAAGTATGGAAATATTTAAAAACTATTCCTGAAGGTCAGATCAGAACATATTCTGAAGTAGCAAAAGCAATTAAAAAGCCAAAAGCAGTAAGAGCTGTAGCAAATGCCATAGGAAAAAATCCTTATGCTCCCAAAATACCTTGTCACCGGGTAATAAGATCAGATGGTTCTCTAGGTGGTTATTCGGGTAAAGGTGGAATAAATACCAAGAGAAAACTACTAAAATTAGAGGGTGTTTTGCTCTAAAAACTATTAATACCAACGTTTTTTGATTAATATACAATATTTGGTATATTTTTTTTAATATCACCTATAAGTTTCACTGTAAAATTACAAACACTTAAAATAGACCCTATTACGGGCTTTTAAACGGTATATTCGATTATTGCAGAGCTATTTCAAAATTAGCTTTTTTCTCATAAAAATTTAATCATAATTATTTAAACAAACTTTCATAATATGTACTTAAAAAATGTTATTATCAAAATAACGGCATATTTGCTTGTTTTTTAAGTTATTTATCACCCAGTTTTAGTAATTCTAATTTTATTTATAAACTGGTATTTATTCCACACTCTAATCTCATCAGATCTTGTCTAATTAGGAAAAAATTATAAATTAATTCTTTAAAAATATGACTTTTTTTTATGACATTAATTATTGAGAAAAAAAAAATGGAAAATATTCTTTAATTATATTAACTAAAAAAACGTTAAAATACAATTATATATACCACTAATATAATGTATTACATTAGTATATTAGTAAGCTCTACTTACCTAAATAAATTCGTGATAAATAATACTCTCTTCTAGATATATAAATACCACAAAGGACTATTAGAAAAAGACCTAAATATGTCCAATTATCAGGCAATTCTTGAAATATATAATAACTGAGCAAAATATTAGTAATAATTTCAGTATAGCCAAGGGGAGCTAATTTGGAAGCATCAGCGTATTTGAGAGACAAAATGATAAAAAGATGGGCAATAGCTGCTATGAAGCCAATTAAAGCCATCATAATCCACTGACTATTTGATGGCTGTATCCAAACACCAGGCATAAATAAAGACATGACAATAGTCCCTACTGTGCCAGCAAATAATAAAGTTAATAGAGAGTTATCAGAGGTACTTAATTTTCTTGTAATAATTAAATAAAAACCATAGCAAATACCATTGCCCAGGGCTGCTAATGTAGCCAAATTAATCTCTATAAATCCAGGTCTAATAACAATTAAGCTACCAATAAAACCCATGGATACTGCTGTCCACCTTCTTAAGCCAACTTTTTCGTTTAAAAAAAAGGGCGACATTGCAGTTACACAAATTGGGGCAACAAATGCTAGAGTTAAGGCCTTGGGTAAAGAAATCTCAGATATTGCAAAAAAAAATAAATATGTTGAAAATACAAAAATCAATCCTCTTACCAATTGAAGCATAGGTTTTTTACTCCAAACCATGGATTTTCTATCAAAAAAAAGCATTATTGAGAGTGCAAAGACAACTGTAAAGAAATATCTAGCCCAAGTAATTTGCAAAACATCCATAGATGAACTTAAATATTTTGCCAAAGCATCCATAAATGGAACAATCATCCAAGCTGATGCATTGAGAATAACAGCCTTCATATGAAAATCTTATCTCTTAATTAAAGTATTTTAAAGCAAAGAATACAGTTATGGGTACAGTTACAAGAGAGATTAAAGTTGAAACTACTATTGTGCTAGATATGTTGTCTACAATTTCCTTAGGCGAATACATCGAAGCAACAAGATAACAAAGTATTGCACTTGGCATAGATGACTGAATTAAAAGAACACCAGCTGCAAACCCAGATAGGTTAAAAAAAGAGATCAGCGAAAAGCCAATTAGTGGCCCTATAATAACTCTTCCGGTAGATGTAATTAGAGCATCCTTAAAGGAAAAAACTTTCATTTGTGTTAATGAAACACCTAAAGACATTAAAATCATTACTATCATTCCATAAGCAAGAAGCATAACAGTATTCAATACAAATATTGGCAAAGGTATTTCGTAATATAGAAAAATAATCGTTGCAATTATTGCATAAAACGATGGACTTTTTATTATAACCTTTAAATCAAACTCACGTTTAGCTAAAAAAATATTAAGAGTAAAATGAAGAAGAACGACCAAAGAAGATATAGCTGCCGCAATACCCATACCCAATTTACCATATGCAAACAAGCAGATTGGAATACCCATATTACCTGTATTGGGTAAAAAAAATGTTGGTAGTTCTCTCAAATAATCTTTCTTCATCAAAATTAAAAAAATTAGCCCAACAATTAAAAAAGAGGATAAAAGAATTACTGCATATAAAAAATACTCTGAAAACATTGCGAAAGTTACACCGCTTGCCGAAATAGAGAATATTACTATAGATGGCGTTCCAAAATTAGCAGAGTAAGTTGTTATAAATGATGTATCAAAATTTGGATTTTTTTTACCTAAAAAATATCCAATACCAACTATAAAAAAAACTGGAAAAAGAACTTCAAATAATTTTATATAAAGTTCCATTAAAATAATCGAATAAGAACAGGATTTTTAATAATATTTTTATTTGATTTAAATGATTTAATACATCTTTGAGCGTCTAATTCATTTGAATTATGAGTAATAAGAACAATCGAAGCTGTCTTGCTTTTATGATCAGGTATTTGTATTAATCTTTGAATAGAAATTTTATACTTCGCCAGAATCTTTGTTATAGACGATAAAACGCCTGGTTTATCCTTAACTTCTAATCTTAAATAAAGAGAATTTGATGATTGGTCTTTATTAAATATTTTAGGTTTTAATCTTTTATTTTTAGATATACCAAAAGGATATTTTATATTTCCTCTCAATATAGATAATAAATCAGACATCAAAGCAGAGGATGTTGGTCCTGGTCCAGCCCCCTCCCCTTGCAATACAGACTCTCCAATAGGTGAACCATTTAATATAACAGCATTCATTACACCATCTACATTTCCTATATAAGAATCTTTTTTAACTAAACATGGATGAACTCTTTCAAAAATACTATTATTTATAATTTCAGTTATACCTAATAATTTTATTCTAAAATCTAACTGATCAGCAATTTTGATATCTGTATAATCAATATTTTCAATACCTTCCATTAAACATTCAGATTTTGAAATTTTCTTATTAAAAGCTAATGATGTCAAAATTTTTATTTTAGCTAACGCATCATAACCGTTAAGATCTAATTTGGGATTTCCAGGTTCAGCATAACCTAGTTTCTGTGCCATCTTCAGAACATTTTTGAAACTATCTTTAGTTCTCTTCATTTCTGACATGATGTAGTTACAAGTACCGTTAAGTATGCCATAAACTTTTGTGATTTTATTTGTAGCCAAACCTTCTTTGATCGTTCTTACAATAGGAATACCGCCTGCAACAGATGCCTCAAATTCTAAATTAACTTTATTTATTTCAGCTAATTCTCCCAGTTTATCACCATGTTTTGAAATTAATGCTTTATTTGGAGTTATAACATGAATTTTATTTTTAAGAGCAGTCTCAATAATTTTTTTTGAAATACCATCTGATAAACCTATAGCTTCAATTACTATATCTAAGTTTTTAATCTTCAAAATATCTAGAGGATTTGAATAAAAAATTTTCTTATTAATTTTAAATTTTCTTTTCTTATTTTTATTTTTAGCCGATATAGCTATAACTTTAATTCTCTTTCCAGTTTTAGTTTCAATATCTTTCTTTTTTGTATTTAACTCATTTAAAACATATGATCCAATTTGACCAAGTCCAATGACAGCAATATTTATATTTTTATTCATTAAATTAATCTAATTTAGGAAATTCGCTGATCTTACCATATTTAATTACATTTTTTTTAAATTCTTCAAAAGATGTTTCGTTTTCAAAGTTTAATTTAGAAATATCTTTGTTAGAAATATCTTTGTCGGTACTATCTTCATCAATATTCCACATAGAAACAGGATGATTTAATGAACAATGCGATAATGAAAATATTAATAAAATTATAAAAATATATTTAAACATTTAGACCTTCGCTCTGATTAAAGCCATAATAATTATTCATATTTTGTACAGCTTGACCACCACCACCTTTAATCAAATTATCAATTGCAGACAATATTATTATTTTATCTTTATATTTGCTCTTACATACAGAAATAAAGCAGTTATTGCTGTTGATAACATCATTAGTACTTAAGAAAGTATTTATATTACAGATTTTTATAAATTTATGATTCTTATATTGGACATTTAATACATTAATTATTTTGTTTATGTTAATGCCCTTTTTAAGATCAACATAAATAGTGCTTAAAATTCCTCTAAACATCGGTGTAAGATGAGGTGTAAAATGAAATTTATTTTTTTTGCCAGTTTTAAGATCAAGCTCTTGTTGAATTTCAGAATTATGTCTATGATTTGCTAATCCATAAGCACTCAAAGACTCATATAAATTTTTATCTTTATATTTTTTATGTACTCCTCTGCCTGCTCCTGAATAACCAGATTTTGAGTCAATAATAATAGTTTGATTATTAATTAAGTTTTTTTTTATTAATGGGATTAATGGAATTAATACAGATGTAGGGTAGCACCCAGGACAAGATACTATTGGAAATTTTTTAATTAATTTACCACTAATTTCAGGTATAGAGTAAATACTTTTTTTGATTTCATTTAATGCTTTGTGTTTAATTTTATACCATTTTTCATAATCTTTTTTATTATTAAGTCTAAAATCAGCCGCTAGATCTATTAATAAATTATTTTTATTTAAAAATTTTGAAATAGATTGTGCCTCACCATTTGGTAATGCTGTAAATATTATATCTACATCTGATAAATATTCTTTTTTAAATTTTGATATTTTTGGTAATTTATATTTTTTTAATTCTTTTTCATAAGAATCTATTTTTTTTCCGACAGAGGTACTTCCACATAAATATTTAATATTTATTTTTTTATGTGTACAAAGTAGTTTAGTTAGTTGTAATCCTATATATCCAGTAGCACCACATATAAGAACATTTTTCTTGCCCATAATTTAATATAACAGTTGAAATTTAAAAAGAAATTATCTTTTAGAAAATTGGTAGCTTTTTCTAGCTTTTGCTCTACCAGGTTTTTTTCTCTCTACGGATCTTGAATCTCTTGTTGTAAGTTTTTCTTTACGTAAGGTTGATTTTAAAGTTTCATCAAATTTTAGTAAAGCTCGTGAAATGCCGTGTACTAAAGCACCAGCTTGACCAGTTTGTCCTCCACCTACAACTTTAGATCTAACATCGTAATCTGTTGACTGGTTTATTATTTCAAAAGGTCTTAAAATTTGCATTACGTGATTTGCTCTTGGAAAATAATCGTTTAAAGATTTACCATTTACATAAAATTTTCCAGAACCTTTTTTCAACCAGACTTTAGCTACAGATTTTTTTCTTCTTCCAGTTGCGTATTTGCTATCTTTAAAGTCTAATTTTATTTTTGGTGAGGATGTTTGAGAAGTTTCCATATTAATTTCTTACAATATTTTTTTGATTAAGTTTGCCAATTTCAATTATTTTTGGATTTTGCGCAGTATGGGGATGGTCCTCTCCAGAATAAATTTTAAGTTTCGTTAATTGTTTTTTACCCAACGCACCAGAAGGCAACATTCTTTTAACAGCTAACTTTAATACTTCACCAGGTTTTTTTTCACTCAATTTTTCAGGTGTTATTTCTTTAATACCACCTGGATATCCAGTGTGTCTGTAATATTTTTTATTTTGAAATTTATTGCCTGTAAATTTTATTTGATCAACATTTTTGATAACAACAAAATCACCATGGTCCATATGAGGAGTATATGTTGTTTTGTTCTTCCCTCTTATAATCTTTGATACAACTGTTGCTAGTCTACCAACAACGGCTCCTGTGGCATCGATTTCAAACCACTCGCTATTTATCTCATCTTTTTTAACAAACTTTGTCATGAATGCGGGATTAATACTTATAATTACATATATTGTCAAATTATTATATTTTGGTTGGACTTAATGGTTGATTGAATTATGACCATTTATTAGTAATAATAGCTTAGTTAAAAACTAACTCACAAAATTATAAATTAAAGGAGCCTAATGAGTGATAAAAAAAAAGAATTAAAACCAAATACGTATAAATTCGATACCCTTAGTTTACATGCTGGTTATCAGCCGCACAAAAATGCTGGCTCAAGACAAGTGCCAATTTATCAAACCACATCATACCTTTTTGATGATGTTGATCACGCGGCTGCTCTTTTTAATTTAGAAAGAGGTGGACATATTTATAGTAGAATTTCAAACCCAACTGTAGGTGTATTAGAGGAAAGAGTTGCTTCACTTGAGGGTGGTACAGCAGCATTAGCTACCTCTTCAGGAATGAGTGCAATATTTTTGACAGTAATGACATTATGTGAGGCAGGTGACCATTTAGTTGTATCCTCCCAACTTTATGGAGGTACTGTAAACTTATTTAGATTAACCTTACCAAAATTTGGAATTAAATGTACATTTGTTAAACCGAGAGATACTGAAGGATTTAAAAAAGCAATTCAAAAGAATACAAAAGGTATTTTTGGAGAACTTGTTGGAAATCCAGGTAACGAAATAATGAACATGCCTGAAATTGCTAAAATTGCTCATGATGCTGGAATACCATTGATGGTTGATGCAACTTATCAAACTCCTTATTTATGTAAACCGTTTGAGCATGGCGCTGATATAGTAATTCATTCGCTTACAAAATGGATGGCTGGACACGGTTCTTCAATGGCTGGAATATTAGTTGAAGGTGGAAAATTTGATTGGATGCAAAATGATAAATTTCCAACAATGACAAAACCTTATGAAGGATATCATGGATTATCATTTGCCGAGGAGTTTGGCCCAACAGCTTTTACAATGAAAGCTAGAGCAGAAGGCATGAGAGATTTTGGTCCTTGTTTAAGTCCTCAAAATGCATGGAATGTTTTACAAGGCATAGAAACATTATCAGTAAGGATGAAAAAACACTGTGAAAATGCTGAGGAAATGGTTAAATATTTGTCTAATCATGATAGCGTTGCATGGGTTTCTCATCCAAGTGCACCTAATCATCCAGATGCAGAGCTTGCCAATAAGTTACTTCCAAATGGCAAAGGTTCTATGATTGCATTCGGAATTAAAGGCGGAAAAGATGCAGGTGTTGCATTTATAAATAATGTAAAATTAGCATCACACTTGGCAAATGTAGGTGATACAAGAACATTAGTAATTCATCCAGCATCAGGAACACATTCTCAAATGGATGAAGCTACATTAAAGTTTGCTGGCTTATCACATGATATGATTAGGTTGTCTGTGGGTATTGAAGATATAGATGATATCAAAAACGATTTTGAGATTGGTTTTAGAGCAGCTAGGAAACCAAGACTTGTTTCTAATCAATGAAATTTAAAGTAAATGGCCATGAGGTATTTGCCTCTACTGGTGGAAGACCTTTTGATAAAAAAAAACCATTAATTATATTTGTTCATGGTAGTGGTCTTACCCATATGACATGGGTGCTTCAAACAAGGTACTTTGCTTTTCATGGTTACAATGCTTTAGCAATTGACCTTCCTGGTCATGGATTATCTAGTGGTGAAAGTCTTAAATCAATTGAGGAAATGGCAGATTGGGTAAATGATGTAATTGATGCTGTTGGTCATAAAGAAGCTTCCTTAGTAGGTCATTCTCAAGGTTGTTTAGTTACAGTAGAGTGTACTTCAAAATATCCAGATAAAATTAAAACTCTTAGTTTGATGGGTGGTGCTGGTGCAATACCAATGAATCCTGAACTACTTTCACTAGCAGAGAATAATGATCCAAAAGCTGTAGATTTGATGATGGACTGGGCACATGGTCCAGCTGGTCACTTTGGTGGTCATCCTGTACCTGGTCTTTACCACATCAACACAGGAACTATGCTTGCAAAATCTAGAACAATTCAGAATACTTTAGGTGTAGATTTCAGAGCTTGTGATAATTACAAAAATGGATTTGAGGCAGCTAAAAAGATTAAATGCCCTACTCTATCAATTTTAGCAACGGATGATAAAATGTGCCCTGTAAAAGAGGGAAAAAAATTAGCTTCATTAATAGATGGTAGTCAAGTTGATATAATTGATAACTGTGGTCACATGATGTTGTTAGAAGAAGCAGATAGAGTACTAACTGTACTTAAAAAATTTATAACCACAAATTACCCCCCATTATCAAGTTAAATTTAAGCTTGATTGTGTTTTTTCATTTTAGTTTAATACATTTTTAAACAGAAGGGGAAATATGAGTAAAAATAAACATCCAGAAACAATTGCATTGCATGGTGGAGACTACAGAAGTGATCCAGCTACAACAGCAGTGGCAGTACCGTTATATAGAACAACTTCTTATCAATTTAATGATACAGATCATGCTGCAAATTTATTTGCACTAAAAGAATTTGGAAACATATACACAAGGATTATGAATCCAACAAATGACGTACTTGAAAAAAGAGTTGCAGCCCTTGAAGGAGGTCTTGCAGCTGTGACTGTTGGTTCAGGTCAAGCCGCATCAACATTTGCTATAATGAACGTGTGTCAATCAGGTGATAATTTTATCAGTTCAACTGATTTATATGGTGGAACGGTCAATTTATTCACACATACTTTAAAAAAATTAGGTATTGAATGCAGATATGCTGATCCTTCAGATCCTACTAATTTTGAAAAATTAATTGATGAAAAAACGAGATGTTTTTATGCAGAAACTTTGCCTAATCCATACTTGAGAGTATTTCCAATTAAGGAAGTTTCAGATATTGGAAGAAAGCATAATATTCCACTAATAATGGATAACACTGCGGCACCAATTATTTGTAAACCTTTAGAACATGGAGCTGCGGTAGTAGTTCATTCGCTTACTAAATTCATTGGGGGGCACGGTACAGTTATTGGTGGAGCTCTTGTTGATGGTGGTAATTTTGATTGGACAAAAGATCCAAAAAGACAACCATTATTTAATGAGCCAGATCCAAGTTATGGTGGTGCAAAATGGGGTGAAGTTGTACCACAGTTAACAGGTGCGAATGTTTCATTTGCAGTAAGAGCTAGAGTGTGTCTATTAAGAGATTTAGGAGCGCCTTTAGCACCTGATAATGCTTGGGGGATCATTCAAGGACTAGAAACTGTTCCATTAAGAATGCAACAACATTGCTCTAATGCAGAGAAAACTGTAGCATTTTTACAAAAACATAAAAATGTAGAAAGAGTTATCTATCCTACTTTGCATAAAGGGGAGATTGGTGATAGATCCAAAAAATATCTGAAAGGTGGTAATGGAGCACTTGTAGGTATTGAAGTTAAAGGCGGTGTTGAAGCAGGTAAAAAGTTTATTGAGTCATTAAAAATGTTTTACCATGTTGCGAACATTGGAGATGCTAGAAGTTTAGCTATACATCCTGCAACTACTACTCACAGTCAATTAACTGAAGAAGAACTTTTAGCAGCAGGTGTAACACCTGGATATGTTAGATTGTCTATCGGTATTGAACACCCAGACGATATTATAGCCGATCTAGATCAAGCCTTAGGAGCCTCAGGCAAACCTAGCTTGAAAGCTGTGAGTTAGTTTTTGTATTTATAAATAGAAAATAGATACAAGAAGCAACTAAAAAAATAGAACTTATTTGGTGCATAGATGCAACTAATATCTGTGCACCATATAATAAGGTAAATATTCCTAAGATAATTTGTAAAATAATAAAAAATCCTAAAATATTAACTGACACATATAAATCACTTTTTTGATTTTTATAAATATAAAATAATAAATACAGATAAAATAACCCTATTAAATAAGCTAACTTTCTATGAATAAATTGTACCAAGGAAGGATCACTGAAAGCAGATAATCTAAATAGATTAGAGATACTATTATCATTTGGAAAAATTGAGTCACCCATCAAAGGCCAAGAATTATATATTTTACCTGCATCCATTCCTGAAACAAACGCACCAATCGAAATTTGCAAAAAAACTAAAAAAAGGAAACTAAACGGGTATATTAGATTTATAGTATCATAAATGTTGGTTTTAACTTTTATTTTTAAATAATTCCAAAAAATTAAAGATAAAATAAAAAAAGCCATAAGTAGATGTACTGATAATCTAAAATGACTTACATCTACTCTGTCAACTAGTCCACTACTGACCATATACCATCCTATAAATCCTTGAAAGCATATTAATGTAAAGATGAAATAAAGACTTATTAATTTTTTAAATTTAATTTTAAAAGTGAAATATATTAATGGTATTAAAAAAGATATACCTATTAACCTACCCATAAATCTATGAGCCCATTCCCACCAAAATATAATTTTAAATTCTTGCATACTCATATCATAATTTTGCAATTTAAATTCAGGGATTTTTTTGTATAAATCAAAATACATAATCCACTCAGAATTATTTAGTGGTGGTAAAAAACCAGAGAATAATTGCCATTGAGTAATTGATAAACCAGAATCAGTTAATCTTGTTAAACCTCCAACAATAATCATTACTGAAATAATCCAAAACATACTTATAAGCCATGTTGATAATTGATTATTAACTTTTATATTTTCGCTATACATAGAGGGATAAATATAATAATTTTTTAATTATCCAAATATATAAATGTCGCCATTAAAAAAAGAAAAACTAAGCAAAATAAGAAAATTGTTGGATAAACTAGACGATTCTTTACTAAAAATAATTAAGAAAAGAACTAATCTAGTTAAAAAAGTTCTTGCACTTAAAGAAAGAAAAAATCAAATAGTTGATCAAAAAAGAATTAATTTAATTTTAAAAAATATTAAAAAAAAATCATTAAAGAATAATATTGATCCAAAAATTACTAATAAAATTTGGAAAAATATGATTTATGCTTATATTGATTTCGAGAGAAGAAATTTTAATAAAAAAAAATAAATTATTTACTATGTGGTGGAAGTTTTTTTTCTATAAAAACTTCATGTTTTCTTGTATCTGGATTGTATTTTTTTGCCTTTAATTTAACCTTAGCTTTTTCTCCCCCAGCAGGTTTTTTTACATAATAAAAAAAAGGACTATCAGGTTTTGCCTCAGGAACTAGTCTAACTTTTACGTGTGTTTTTTTTGCCATGTTAACTTTTAATTTCTTTTACCAGTTTTTTTATTTTTATAAGTTTTGCTTTTATAATATTTTTTTGGTTTATAGTGGTATTGTAGAATTCGTCAATATCTGAATCAGTAGAGTTTAAAACCTTTTTTACTCCATTTAATGTCATGCCCTTGTCCTTTAACAAGTATTTGATTTTTTTTAGAATATTAATTGAATTTTCATCATAATATCTTCTATTTCCTGTAAAAATCTTTGGCTTAATTTGTTTAAATTCTTTTTCCCAAAAACGAATAGTGTGGGTAGAAGGTAAACCATTTTTTTGATTAATAAGATTTAATATCTTTGCAACCTCTCCTATTGTTTTATATTTACTCTCTTCCTTTTTACTATTCATTTTTATTTATATACTCTTTAAATTCTTTAGATGCTTTAAAAAGGACAACATTTCTACTGGCTATGATAGCTAGTTTTCCAGTTTTAGGATTTCTTCCAGCTCTTTCTTTTTTTTTTCTTAACGAGAAAGTTCCAAATTTTGCTATTTTTACTTTTTTATGTTTTATGATGTTTTTTATAATAAGCTCCAAAATATCTTCAAGTAACGTTTCACTAATTTTTTTTGAAAATCCTATTTGCATATATATAGAATTTATAATATCTTTTTTTGTTAAGTTTGTACGTTTCACTTAATTAATATTTGCAGTAATTTGTTCTATTAATTTTCCTTTAATGGTTTGTTCACATACTTTTAATGAGTTTGCAAAACCAATTGAGTCTGTAGATCCATGGCTTTTAATAACAGGTTTATTTAGTCCTAATAATATTGCTCCATTGTAAAGTCTTGGATCAAGTTTGTTTTTAAATTTCTTCAAATTATTAAAGTTTATGAAAGATGAAAATTTACCTATAATGTTACTGCCTAAGGCTTGTTTTAATTCACTTATGATAAAATTTGAGGTACCCTCTGCTGTTTTAAGGGCTATATTTCCTGTAAATCCATCTGCAACAATTACATTTACTTCCCCATCCATAATATGGTTTCCTTCTATATATCCTTTGAAATCAAATAAATTATTTTTTTTTTCAGATAAGATTTGATAAGTGCTTTTTATAATTGCATTTCCTTTTAATTCTTCAGATCCAATGTTAAGTAATGCGACACACGGTTTTTCTTTATCAAACAATGCTTTATGTAATGCAGAGCCCATTATTGAGAAATCGATTAAATTTTTTGAATTACATTCGATGTTAGCTCCTAAGTCTAAGACAACATTCATTCCCCTCTTACTTGGCCATAGAGCTGATAGGGCTGGCTTATCGATATTTTCTATCATTTTTAAATTTAGTTTTGATATTAAAAATAGTGCACCAGTGTTGCCAGCTGAGACCATTGCATGAGCTTCGTCATTTTTTAAAGATTCTACTGCTAACCATAAACTTGTGCTTTTCCCTCTTTTTGCTGCTGTTAAAGCTGAATCTGCTCCTTCAACAATTTTGTCAGTATGAATTAAGTTAAATCTTTTTTTTGGTATACTATATTTTTTTAAAAGTGGATTAATTAAATCCTCTTTTCCAAAAATTTTATAAATTACATTTTCAGAATTTCTTGAATGTAAACTTATACCTTCAATTACTTTAGTAGGTGAGTTATCGCCACCCATCGCATCAATGGCAATAACTATTGAGTTGGTCATAATAACTATTCTTTGGGATCTAAAACTTGTCTACCTTTATAAAAGCCAGTTTTTAAATCTAAATGATGAGATAATCTGTATTCACCAGATTTCTTATCCTCAATAATATTTTTTGAGGAAACTCTGATATGAGATCGTCTTTTACCAGCTCTTGATTTAGTTGTTTTACGTTTTGGTACAGCCATAATTAAAATTTTAATTCTAATATATCTTTTGTAAAGTTTTTTAAAGAGTTTTTTGTTAGAAAATCACTATATTTGTCAAAATATTGAATAAATGAAACATTATCTTCTTTAATATTCATCAAATCTGTAAATAGTTTAGTTTTTTTAGATTTATCGAAAGTATCCCAATTTTCAATTTTTTCCAATATTGAGTAAAATAAATTTACATAATCCTTCATTTTTTTATTTACAGATACATCTCCATAACCAATTTCTCTAATAGATAATTCAATTTGCTTGATAATAAAATCGAAAAGATGTTGAGCCTCTTCTTTTGCCAATGAATCTTTATATATTTTAAAAAAAAAACTTAAATGTAACAATAGTATTACCAGTCTATCAGAAAATGTGTCATCATTTTTGAGGTTGTGGTATAGACTTTTATTTCTAGTTAATTTTATTAAATTATTGTAAATATTTAAATATTCGTTTTTCATATGAAATATATATCTTTATTCATTTTATTTTTTTTTACAATTAATTGTTCAGTAAATAAAGTTTCTAATACTCATGGCTTCAGATTTTTAGAAACTAAATCTGACAACATTTTAATAAATAAGACCAATAAAAACGATTTAAAGAAATTAATTGGCCCTCCATCATCTGTGAGTAATTTCAATGATATTTGGATTTACATAGAAAGAAAAAAAACAAATCAGTCAATATACAAATTTGGTAAAAAAAGGATTTCAAAAAATAATATTTTGATGCTCGAATTTAATTCAATGGGACTTGTATCAAGTAAAAAATTTTTAAAACTTGAAGATATGAATGATATAAAAATTGCTGAAAAAATGACTTACAAAAAATTTAAAAATGAGAATAAATTATACGATATCCTATCCACTCTCAGAAATAAATTAAATGCTAGACAAAAATAATAATTTGTGGCGGTCCCTAGGGGAATCGAACCCCTCTTTCATGGATGAAAACCATGTGTCCTAACCGATAGACGAAGGGACCAGTGGAGGATCTTTTATTGTAATTTTTTCAAATAATCAAGTAAGCGAAATCTCTTTTTTTATTAGCTTTAATTCAGATTTATTATGAGTAATAATTGTCTCAGTAATGTACTTATCATTTTCCTTAATTACACCGTTCATTAAGTCTCCAGATGTAATACCTGTTGCACAAAATATACTTTCACCCATGACTATTTCATTGATTTCATATTTTTTGTTTAAATCTTTTATACCCATTTTATAGGCTCGATTTTTATCTTTTGCAGTTTCGAATATGAATCTACCTTGAAAATTACAATTTAAAGCATCTAAAGCCGCAGCAGCTATGACACCTTCTGGACCTCCTCCAATTCCCATAAAAATATCTACATTAAA
>JACWEE010000011.1 GCA_014653665.1 Pelagibacterales bacterium SAG-MED34
AGTTAAAGGTGCTAAAAAAAACCAATTTAACCAGGTTTTATTAGGAGTAACGGGTTCAGGTAAAACTTTTACTATGGCTAAAAATTCTCTTAAACCAGAAATTAATACCTCTCTTGTAAGTATTATTATTGCAGCAATTACTTCATAGTTTTTAATAGTTCCATCCATAACAAGTAATATTAGTGCAGTAGCTACGATAATTTTATCAGCAATTGGATCTAATAATTCTCCAAGTTTGGATTCCTCTTTAAACATTCTTGCTAATAATCCATCTAAGAAGTCAGTAAATGAGGCAATTACAAATAGTGCAAAAGGAATTACATCTCCATAAAACCCTGGCAAATAAAATGCAAAAACAAATATAGGAACAATTATAATTCTACCAATAGTTAGATAATTTGGAATTTTCATATATTACTCGTGAAAGTAATTATATATCTTTTTTGCAACTTTTTCCTCAACTCCTTCAACTGTTTTTATCTCATCTAAGCTTGCAGATTCAACTGCTCTGGCTGAGCCAAAGTGATTTAAAAGTGCTCTTTTTCTAATAGATCCAATTCCATCAATCTGATCAAGTAAAGACTTACTAATGCCTTTTTTTCTCTTTGCTCTATGTGCACTTATTGCAAATCTATGAGACTCATCTCTTAATCTTTGCAAGAAAAAGAGGGTAGGGTCATTTTTTTCAAACTTAAATTCTTTACCATTATGAAAAAAGGTTTCATTACCACTATTTCTAAATTTACCTTTTGCAATTGCTATCATTGGAATATCATGTAATCCTAATTCATTAAGTGTTTCTCTAGCCACTGAGTATTGTCCTTTCCCACCGTCAACTATTACTAAGTCTGGCATTGTTAAATAATTATCTTTTTCTTGAACAGCTCTTTTAAATCTTCTATTTAAAACTTCTCGCATCATTCCATAATCATCTTGTTTATTTTTCTTAATTTTAATATTAAATTTTCTATACCTTTTTTTAATAAAACCTTCATCACCAAAAGTAATGAGTGCACCAACACTATTAGTCCCTTGAATATGACTATTGTCATAAACCTCAACTAGATTAATATTATTTTCTAGATTAAATTTTTTAGAAACATTTTCAAATAACTCTTTATTATTTTGGCTCTCATAAATTTTTCTATTAAGGCTATCTTTTGCATTTTTTAGCGCTTGATTTATAACTTTTAGTTTAGAACCTCTTTTTGCAACAGAAATATTTATCTGCTTGTTTTCTTTTTGGGAAAGTGTTTTTTCAATTAGGACTTTTTCCTTTATTTCATCACTTAAGATGATGGAACTTGGTACACTTTTGTTTTCATAAAATTGCGAAACAAAAGAATTCAAAATTTCTTTTAGGTTATCTTCTGGGTCGTGTTTAGGAAAAAAGGCTTGGTTTCCCCAGTTTTGTTTTGATCTATAGAAAAATACTTGAATACAAGTCTTACCAGACTCTTTGTATCCAGCTATAACATCTGCTTCAACTAAATTTGCCTCATTTATTCTTTGAGATGATTGAATGATGTTTAAAGATTTAATTCTATCCCTCAAAATTGCAGCTTTTTCAAAATCTAAATCAGAACTTGCCTTTTCCATTTGTCCTGACAAATTTTTTTGTATCTTTCTTGATTTACCAGATACGAATTCAATTGCGCTATCTACTGATAGCTTATAATCATCCTTTTCTATGTATCCAACACATGGACCAGAACATCTCTTGATTTGATAAAGTATGCACGGTCTTTCTCTTTTTTTAAATACTGTATCATCGCAAACTCTTAGTTGAAAAATTTTCTGGATCATTTTAATAGTCCAATTTGCAGATCCAGCTGAAGCAAATGGTCCAAAGTAAAAACCCTCTCTAGTTTTTTTTCCTCTATGTCTTCTAATTTGAGGCCATTTATCCTCATTTCCAATAAAAATAAATGGAAATGATTTGTCGTCCCGTAAAAGTATATTGAATTTAGGTTTATATTTTTTTATTAAGTTTGCCTCTAGTAGAAGTGCTTCACTCTCATTAGAGGTACTTGTGATCTCAATTTTCCTTGTTTGAGATAGCATTCTCTCAGTTCTAATAATATGATTTTTCTCAGAAACATAACTCTTTAATCTGTTAGGTAAATTTTTTGCTTTACCAACATAAAGTATCACATTTTTTTCATTTAACATTCTGTATACACCAGGAAGCTTGGGTATAAGCGGTAGTTCTTTTTTTATTGCTTCTTTGCCTATTTCAGAACTTATCATGACTTCTTTTTTTTGAAATTTGAATACCTACGGAAGAGCAATCCTTCATTATTTCTAATTTCTCAATTTGAAGACTTATTTTATCAATTCTTTTATCTTTGAATAGTTCATCGAATACATCTTCCGCTAATGTTTCTAAAAAATTATAATGTTTATTTTTGATTAATTTTTTTATCAATCTTACAATTTTCGCATAATTTACAATTGATTTTATATCTTTATCGTCAGAAGGTTTCTTATCCTCGTAATTTACTTCTATATTAAATTTTACTTTTTGAGGCTTTTCTTTTTCAAAGTCAAAATAACCAAGTTTTAAATCCAGAATAAGTTCTTTAATTATTACTTTTTTTTCGTAATTAAAAAGACTTTTGTTTTTGCTAATTTTAATGATTTTAAAGTTATTTTTTTTCATTCTTTACCACCCATAATGTCAGGTGTTTGCCAATTTAAATTTTGACCACTATCTATTGCTAGCACCTGTCCAGTAATAGATATATTTTTAATGAAAAAGTCAACTGCGTTGCATATTTGCTCAACATCTACTTGTTTTTTGAGAGGTGTTGCCATGTATTGCTTTTTAAAATGTTTTTCACTTTGTCTCTTATTTTTAATTGTAGGACCAGGTGCAATTCCATTAACTCTTATTTTTGGTGCCAAGCTCATAGCGCTAGTCTTTGTAAGAGTATAAAGTCCAGTTTTACTAATGGTATATGAAAAAAAGTAGGGGGTTAGCTTAAAAACTCTTTGATCTATTATATTGATAATATTATTGTTTTTACCTTTAATATTTTTAGCAAATTCTTTTGATAGAAGTGCAGGTGTTCTTAGATTTGTTCTTAAATGTTGTCCCCAACTATCTGTATTAAAGTTTTCTAACTTATCATTTTCAAACAGAGAAGCATTATTTATTAAACAATCAAAATATTTTAATTTAGACTTTGCAAATTTAACAATCTTATTTACATCATTTTCAACACTTAGATCTCCTTTAACCAAATAAACTTTTGTACCATTTGTAGATAATTCTTTTTTAAGTTTTTCGGCCTTTACTTTTGATTTATTAAAATGAATTACGATTTCTACTCCCTTGCCTGAAAGTTTCCTAGCTATGGCAGCACCAATTCTAGTGGCTCCACCAGTAATTATGATTTTATTTGCTTCCATTTTTTTTTACCTTTTTGAGCTCTTGTTCCTGGCATTCCCATAGTTGATCTTCCCTTTGGATATATTTTATTGTTGAGGCTATATTGTTTAACCTTAGGGTTAAGTGTAACCTCCAATTCTGTACTTTCAAGTTTTCTTATCTCATCCCTTATTTTAGCCGCCTCCTCAAATTCTAAATTTGTTGCAGACTCTTTCATTTTTTTGTTTAAAGCTTTTATATGTTTTTTAAGATTACCCCCTACGTTTGCTCCAGTACCAATTTTAACATAATCTTTTTCATAGACACTTTCTAGAACATCGCTTATTTCTTTTTTTACAGTAGTTGCACTGATCTTATTTTTTTTATTATAATCAAGTTGAATATTTCTTCTTCTTTCGGTCTCTTTGATAGCTTTTTTTATACTTTTAGTTTCTTTATCAGCATACAAAATAACTTTACCATCTAAATTTCTTGCTGCTCTTCCGATTGTTTGAATCAATGAAGTCTCTGACCTTAAAAAACCTTCTTTATCAGCGTCTAATATCCCAACTAATGCACATTCTGGGATATCTAAGCCCTCTCTTAATAAATTTATTCCAACCAAAACATCAAAAACACCTAGTCTCAAATCCCTCATTATTTCAATTCTCTCTAGAGTATCTATATCTGAATGCAAATATCTCACTTTGATACCATTTTCATGTAAATATTCAGTTAGGTCTTCGGCCATTTTTTTTGTCAAAGTAGTAACAAGAACTCTGTAATTTTTTTCAATTGTTTTTAGACATTCATGCATTAGGTCATCAACCTGATTTTTTGCAGGTTTAATTTCTACTGGAGGATCAATTAATCCTGTTGGACGAATTACTTGATCTATATATTTTCCTTTGGTTTGTTCTAACTCCCATGGACCAGGTGTTGCAGATACAAAAACAGTTTGTGTTCTCATCATATCCCATTCTTCAAATTTTAATGGTCTGTTATCCATGCACGACGGGAGTCTAAATCCATATTCTGCTAAAGTACTTTTTCTTGATCTATCACCCTTAAACATTCCATTAAGTTGTGGAACTGTAACATGACATTCGTCAACGAATATTAAAGTATTATCTGGAAAATATTCAAACAGAGTGGGGGGTGGTTCACCAGGTTTTCTGCCTGATAAAAATCTTGAATAGTTTTCAATTCCCGCACATGATCCTGTGGCTTCAATCATTTCAAGATCAAATTTAGTCCGTTCTTCTAACCTTTGTGCCTCAAGTAATTTATTTTGTTCTTTATGTTTTTTAAGTGTTATTTCTAATTCTTTTTTAATATTAATTACAGCTTGTTCTATTGTAGGTTTTGGAGTTATGTAGTGGCTGTTAGCATAAACTTTAATTAAATTTAATTCTCTTACTTGATCACCAGTTAGTGGATCAAATTCCTCAATTTTTTCAAGTTTATCTCCAAATAAACTTAGTCTCCAGGCTCTGTCTTCTAAATGAGAGGGAAATATTTCTAAATATTCACCCCTCGCTCTAAATGTACCTCTATAAAAATTTTGGTCATTTCTTTTGTATTGAAGTGCAACTAAAGATTTTATTATATGTTCTCTATTATAGACATAGTTTTTTTGAAGAGTAAGTGTCATTTTACTGTAAGCTTCAACAGATCCTAATCCATAGATGCACGATACACTTGCAACTATAAGAACATCATCTCTTTCAAGAAGAGAACGAGTAGCAGAGTGTCTCATACGATCAATTTGCTCGTTAATTGATGCTTCTTTTTCTATATAAGTGTCTGATCTTGGAACATATGCCTCTGGAGTGTAATAATCGTAGTAGGACACAAAATATTCCACAGCATTGTCTGGAAAAAAACCTTTCATCTCCCCATACAATTGAGCGGCAAGAGTTTTATTTGGTGCAAGTATTAAAGCTGGTCTGTTTGTTTCTTCAATTACTTTAGCCATAGTAAAAGTTTTACCTGAACCCGTTACTCCTAATAAAACCTGGTTAAATTGGTTTTTTTTAGCACCTTTAACTAAATTTTTAATTGCTTCTGGCTGGTCTCCTGCTGGCTTAAAATCAGATTTAATTTTAAATTTTCTGCCACCTTCAAGTTTTCCACTTATTTTTGGATTTTTACTTTGAATATCTGTAATTAAATCTTGATATGTATTTTCCATATATTAAATAAAGTAATAGAATATAAACAATTTTCAATGAGCATAATATCAAACAGTTTAAAAAGAATTAAACCTTCTCCAACAATAGCTGTTACCCAAAAAGCGAGAGAATTAAAAGCTGCTGGAAAAAATGTAATAGCTTTAGGTGCAGGTGAACCCGATTTTGACACACCAGATAATATTAAAAAAGCTGCTGTAAAAGCCATAAGAAATGGTGATACTAAATACACTCCAGTTGATGGAACTCTTGCAATTAAAAATGCAGTTATAAAAAAGTTTAAAAGAGAAAATAAACTTAATTATACTTCAGACCAGATAACTGTAGGTACAGGAGGTAAACAAGTTTTATACAATACATTTGTAGCAACATTAAATAAAGGAGATGAAGTTCTAATACCAGCTCCGTTTTGGGTATCTTATCCAGATATGGTTTTACTTGCTGGTGGTAAACCAAAATTTATAAAATGTGGTGAAGAAGATGGATTTAAATTAACTCCTGCTAAATTAAAAAAAGCAATCACAAAAAAAACAAAATGGATAATTTTAAATTCTCCATCCAATCCTACAGGCGCAGCTTATACCAAAAAAGAAATTATTAGTTTAGGAAAGGTTTTACTTAAAAATAAAAATGTTTTTATATTAAGTGATGATATTTATGAGCATGTAAAATTTGATAATTTTAAATTTTTTACAATTGCACAAATCAAAAAACTTAAAGATAGAACATTAACTATGAATGGTGTAAGTAAAGCTTATGCTATGACCGGATGGAGAATTGGTTATGCCGCTGGACCAAAAAATATAATTGCCGCAATAAGAAAAATTCAATCTCAATCAACATCAAATCCATCATCAATAAGTCAAGCAGCAGCCGTAGAAGCTCTAAATGGATCACAAAGTTTTATAAAAAAAAGAGCAAAATCTTTTAGCAACAGAAGAAACTTTGTTGTTAATTATTTAAACAGTATCCCAGGAATAACTTGTTTATTACCAAAAGGTGCTTTTTATGTTTTCCCTAGTTGCAAAGGATTGATCGGAAAAAAAACAAAAATTAAAGATGATACAGATTTTGTTCAAAAGCTCCTTGAAAAACAAAATGTAGCTGTGGTACAAGGCTCTGCATTTGGTCTAGACGGTTATTTTAGAATATCTTATGCAACTTCAATGCAAAAATTAAAAGTTGCAATGGCAAGGATCAAGCTTTTTTGTGAGAGTTTAGGCTAATTTTAGTCTTAATACTGATTTTGCAGCATCAACAACTGCAGTTTCCGATGGTAAAAATTTCATCTGAAGAATTTCCTCTGCGTATGTTTGATCTGTTTTCATTGTAAGCCCTAAATCTGGAACCAAATTTTTTGCACTTGTGTCTATGTAACTAAGAAGTTTAACCATAAAATTTGGTAATTCTTTTTTGGGAAGTTTTTTTGCATGGCTGGGAAGATTTTCAGCCATTATTTTTGATAACTCAAGAATACTTCTTACTTCAGATCCAACAATTAATCTTCTACCACCAGCTCTTTTATTTGCTAAAGATAAAACATGTGCTCTAGCAATATCTTTTACATGAGATATCATTACTGAAAACTTTGGCGCAGCTGGAAATTTTCCTTGAAGTAATTGTTTTATATATTCCATGGATGTACAGCTTTTTTCATTTAAAAAATCTCCTAAAACAAAGCCAGGATTGATACAAGTAAGATTATTTTTTAGACCTTTACTTTCCATAAGATCCCATGCAGCCTTTTCAGCTCTTGTTTTAGATACAAAATAATCAGTAGTTTTGTTCCATTCTACATCAGTCCAATCATTTTCACCAAAAGTGTAAGGATTTGTTCTATTTGGTTTTCTAAACATACATACAATGGACGATGTCTTTACAAAGTGTTCAACTTCTGCATTTATCCCTGCATTTAAAACTCTCAAAGTTCCATCTTTTGCAGCTGGAGTAAGTGATTCTCTATCATTCGACACTTTAAATGGAAAAGGAGACGCAACATGAATAATATATTTGCAACCCTTTGCAGCCTCATTCCAACCTTCATCTTTTAGTAAATCTAACTCTACAAACGACAATTTCTCTGTTGAAACATTATTCTTTTCTAATGTTTTTTTAGTTTGTTCAATTGAATTTTTATTTCTCACTGTCCCTAAAACTTCAAAGCCTGAATTCAATAATTCAATTGCTACATGTTTTGCTACAAAACCACTTATTCCAGTTAATAAAACTTTATCGGGCATTTCTTTGAAAATTATTTAGTTTTTTTCTTTTTCTCCAAACCAAATACTGGAGAGTTTCTAAATCTTAAAACAAGTATTGCTATAGCGATTAAAACAATGGCACCTGCTTCATATAATAATACTTCTGGATTAATTGATTTTCCTTGTAAAATTATAAATCTAGAAAGGGCAGTAATTGCAATAAATAATGGGAGAGTTATTTGAATTGACTGACTTTCCCAAAATACTCTTACCATTGCTAAAACTTCTAGGTATAGAAAAAGTAAAAGCAAATCAGCCAAAGTAACTTTTTGAACAACTATCATCTGATATATTTCGATACCAAATGCTATAACTGTAGCAGCAAGTATAATTACCAAAGCTATTAACTGGATTTGTTTTACTATATTTTCCATGGATAACTTATAAATGATCTTAAATTAATTTGAAGCTAAATATTTTTCTGCCTCTAGAGCAGCCATACAGCCCATTCCTGCTGCTGTTACTGCTTGTCTAAAAATTTTGTCTTTAACATCTCCGGCAGCATAAACACCTGGAACATTTGTTTCAGTAGAATCACTTTTTGTAATCAGATAACCTGTATTGTCCATTTCTAATTGATCTTTAAATAGTGAAGTAGCAGGGTCATGACCAATAGCTATAAATAAACCATCAATTTTTAGCTCTGACATTTCATTAGTTTTAGTATTTTTAATTTTTAAACCTTTTACATTTCTCGGTTCTTCATCCCCAATCACTTCTTCAACAACAGAGTCCCAGATAATTTCAATTTTTTTGTTTTCCATTAATTTTTTTTGCAAAAGTTTTTCTGCTCTAAGTTCATTTCTTCTGTGAATTAACTGCACTTTTGATGCAAATTTTGTAAGATACATTGCCTCCTCAACTGCTGCATTACCACCTCCAACTACTGCTACTGTTTTATCTTTAAAAAAGAAACCATCACATGTTGCACATGCCGAAACTCCAAATCCTTTAAATTTTTCTTCAGACTCAATGTTTAACCATCTTGCTTGAGCACCTGTTGAAATTATAATTGAGTCTGCAGTATATTTTTGCCCACCATCGCCTATCGCTTCAAAAGGTTTAGATTTTAAATTTACTGATTGAATATGATCTTCAACTAAATCAGTTCCCACTGCTTTTGCTTGCTCTCTCATTTGTTCCATTAACCATGGTCCTTGTATAACATCAGCAAAACCTGGATAGTTCTCAACATCAGTTGTAATTGTTAGTTGACCACCTGGCTGCATTCCTGCAACTAGCATTGGTTTCAGCATAGCTCTTGCTGCATAAACTGCAGCAGTGTATCCCGCTGGACCAGATCCAATTATTAACACTTTTGTATGTTTAGTTGGTTTTTCACTCATAGAGGTCTATATAGTTAATAATGAGCAAATTAAAAGGTATTTTATTGACCGAGGGTATGCACGGAATGCTGAGCCAGGTTGAAGGCTTAGCTAAAGCTTTAGATATAGAATTTACTCACCACAAGGTTGAACTAAATAATTTGTGGAAGTTAATTCCATCAAAATTTACGCCAATTTCTCAAATAGTTTATAAAAAAATAAATCACTCAGATTATGATTTAATAATATCTTGTGGCCGAAAAAGTATAATTCCATCTATCCATTTAAAAAGTATTTCAAACAAAAAAGTTTTAAATATCCATATTCAAGATCCAAAAATAAACTTAAATTACTTTGATTTTATAGTAGCCCCAGAACATGATGGCATTAACGGATCAAATGTCATTACTACTAAAGGTGCTCTCCATTATCTTACAGAAGGTGAAATAGTTGAGCATAAGAATTATTTAAACTCTTTTATAAAAAAAGATGAAAGAAAAATCTGGTGTTTAATAATGGGTGGGCCCACAAAATACTATGATTATTCAACAAAAAATATGAAACATATTTTTTCAATATTTTACAAACTTTTTAAAAAACATGAATTTCAACTTGTTGTGATACCATCAATGAGAACTCCACTTAATACTATTCACTATGCTAAAGAATTTTTTGGTGAAAATCATACCGTTGTAATGAACGTTGACAAAAAAGCTTACTTATCAGCTCTAGCTATTTCTGAAAATATTGTTGTTACTTGCGACTCTAGCTCAATGATTTCAGAAGCTGCTTTAACTGGAAAACCAGTTTATATTGCAAATATTTTGCCTAGAAAAAATGATATAAGATTTCAAAGATTTAGAAATTTATTTAGAGAATTAAATATCACCAGAAACCTTGGGGAAGATATGGAAACTTGGACCTATCAAAAACTTGATGAAGCAAATAGAGTAGCAAAAATTATAAAAGAGAGATTAAATAGCTAATGTCCTATTTAAATTCCATTCTTAATGACTCAAAAAAATTTGAAAGTCCTTTCGTACATTGGGAATTAAACAAGCCTCTTACAGATGAACAAATAAATGAAATAGTTTTAGCTGATATCACCGATCCTGCAAAACATAATCTCAATTATGATGGTACTAGAGCTATAGATGGAGGAGAAGGAAAATTTAGGGAAGGTATTTCAGATGGTGGTAAAGCCTTAAAATTTAGATGTTTTGTCACAAAAGAAAATTCTAATGAATTCCCAGGACTTACTAATCTTATTAAAGAACTTCAAAATAAAAAAACATATCAAAAAATATCTGAATTAATTAACAAAGACCTATCAAATTCCTATGTAAGAGTTGAAGTAATTTGTGATCGAGAGGGCTTCTGGTTAAAACCACATTGTGATATCAAAGAGAAACTTATGTCGTGCTTGTTATTTGTTAATAAACATAATGAAAGTGAGGATTTAGGAACTGATTTTTATAATAATGATTTAAAACTAATAAAAACATTGCCTTATAAAGATAATTATGGATATTTTTTTTCAAGTGGACCAGATACTTGGCATGGAATGGAAAAAAAAGAAATAATTAAAGAGAGAAGATGTTTGCAAGTAAATTATGTTACTTTTAAAACTGATTGGAAGGTGGAAGATTAATCTTCCCAATCGAATCTAGGAAAAGTATCAAAGACTTTAAAAATTCCTTCAGACCAAGTATTACAAACTTTCGAATAATCATCATCATTTATACTTAGACACTTTAAAGATGCTAATTTATTTTCATCTTTTTTGTAAATTGCAAAATCAATGGGTGGGCCTACAGTTAAATCACTTTTTAAAGTTGAATCCATCGAAATCAATGCACATCTTGAAGCGTCACCAATTGAAACATCTGGTTTAATAACTCTATCAAGAATTGGTTTTCCATATTTAACTTCACCGATAACAAGATAAGGTTTGCTATCTGCAGGCCTAATGTAATTTCCTTGTGGATAAATAAGATACAGTTCTGGTTTTTGTCCTTTTATTTGTCCACCAATAATGAAAGTTGAACCTAAAAGTACATTATCAGTGTTAATTCCTTGAGGAGAAGAGTGCTCAATATTTAAAGATCCAACATACGAGGCGACTTGCTCAAAATCTTTGCAAGTATTTAAATTCATTATACCAGATGAACTTCCTAAATCTTTTTCGATTGATTTATAGACTGCCTGTGATGTTCCTAAATTTCCTGATGTTACAATTACTATTGTTCTATCCCCAACATCATGCGTAAACATTTTAGAATATATATTTACGTTATCCAAACCAGCGTTAGTCCTGGAGTCTGATGCAAATACCAGTCCTTCGTTTGTTTTAATTCCTATACAATATGTCATAGGTAATTCTTATTTAAAAAAGCCACATTTTTCAAACATTTTACGACATAGCTGTTATTTGCTTTTAGCATTTGTTTTGCAAATTTATTTATTAAAAAATGTATGAATGGTCACTCCATTCTGGAAAAACTATGATGCTAAGTCCGCATATGACGGATATTTGACAGAGGATAACAAACTTAGAAAGCATGCTAGAATTATGTCAGGTATTCTAGAAAGGCATGGTAAAAAAAAATTACAGGAAATTGAAAAAAATTGTCAAAGCACAATAAGTGCTAGAGGTATAAATTTTAGAGTGTATGCTGCAAATAATAGAGCAGAAGAAAAAAAGTGGCCCCTAGACATCATTCCTAGAATCATACCAAAGTCTCAATGGAATAAAATATCAAGAGGATTAACCCAAAGGGTAAAAGCATTAAACTTATTTATTGATGATGTTTATAACAAGAAAAAAATTTTTAAGGATAAGGTTATACCTAGGGATTTGATATTTAATTCACCATACTATTTGAAAGAATGCGAAGGTTTTTCACCAAAGTATAAAGCTTGGGCAAACATTTCAGGTATAGATTTAATAAGAAATTATAATGGAGAGTATTTAGTCCTTGAAGATAATTTACGTGTACCATCTGGTGTTTCATACATGTTAGAAAATAGAATGGTTATGAGGGATGTATTCCCAGAATTATTTACAAGGTATAAAGTTTCATCAGTTCATCAATATTCTAATAAACTTTACCAAAGTATGGTTGAGTGTATTCCAAAAAAAACAGATAATCCTCATATGGTTGTTTTGACACCAGGTATTTATAACTCTGCTTATTTTGAACACTCGTTCTTGGCTGAACAAATGGGAATAGCTCTTGTAGAGGGTAAAGATCTGTTTGTTGAAAATGATAATGTTTATATGAAAACTGTTAAAGGTAAATTAAAAGTTGATTGTATATATCGAAGATTAGATGACACATTTCTTGATCCAAAAGTTTTTAACAAAAGCTCTCTTATTGGAGTGCCAGGATTATTTAAATGCTGGAAAAAAGGGAATGTTGGAATTATTAATGCAATTGGAACTGGTGTAGCTGATGATAAAGCTGTTTATGCTTATGTAAACAAAATGATTGTTTATTATTTAGGTGAACAACCAAAATTAAACCAAGTAGAAACGTTTTTATGTGAAAATAAAATTCACAGACAGCACGTCATTGAGAATATATCAAAGTTGGTTGTTAAACCTGCAAATGCCTCTGGAGGGTATGGGATAATGATAGGTCCTAAAGCTCCAAAAAAAGAGAGAGAGGAAATGGTAAAAAAAATAAAACAAAATCCTAGAGAATTTGTGGCTCAACCTTTGGAAATATTATCAACAATTCCAACAATTTCTGAAAACGGAATAGAGCCTAGGCATTTAGATTTAAGACCGTTTATATTAAATGGCAAGTCTACTTATGTGACAATGGGAGGACTTACTAGAGTTGCCCTAAGGAAAGGAAGTACTATTGTTAATAGTTCACAAGGTGGAGGCTCAAAAGACACAATGGTGGTTGAGACCTAATTTTCTTGAAGGGGTTTGACCTTTAATTTTTTTGTCTTTAGTGAGTTTATTGCCTCTAAAAATGAATAAGCTGTTGACATATTGGTACAATAAGGAATTTTGTTAGCCAAAGTTCCTCTTCTTAAAGCTAAAGCATCATTAATTCTGCTTTCACTATTTCCTCCACCTGTATTTATAACTAAAGCAATTTTTTTAGAATTTAAAACATCAACTATATGAGGTTTTCCACTACTTACCTTATTAATTTTTCTGCATTTCATTCGATTTTTTTTTAATATATCTGCTGTTCCTTTAGTAGCTGATAATGTAAATCCAAGTTTTATAAGTCTTTGAGCGACACCAATAATTTCTTGTTTGTGAGAGTCTTTTACAGATAAAAATGCTAAACCTTTAGTAGGAAGCGAGTTTGCTGCTGCAATTTGACTTTTAGCAATTGCCATTCCAAAATCATCATCAAACCCCATCACTTCACCTGTTGATTTCATCTCTGGACCAAGTAATAGATCACTATCTGGGAATTTGTTAAAAGGAAACACAGCTTCTTTAACAGCAAATTTTTTATTCGTTTGATATTTTAATTTATATTTTGAAAGTTTTTCACCTGCCATTATTCTTGATGCAATTTTGGCTAATGGTATTCCATTAGCTTTTGATACAAATGGAACAGTTCTACTAGCTCTTGGATTTACTTCTATAACAAATATTTCATCTTTTTTAATTGCAAATTGAATATTTAAAAGTCCTTTAACTTTTAATGCTAAAGCTAATTTTCTTGTTTGAATTTTAATTTCTTTTAAAAGATTATCTTTGATAGAAACTGGAGGTAGACAACAAGCAGAGTCTCCAGAATGCACCCCCGCTTCTTCAATGTGCTGCATGATACCAGCAACATAAACATCTTTACCATCAGAGATAGCATCCACATCAACTTCCATTGCGTGATCTATAAATTTATCGATTAAAATTGGATTTTGTTCTGAAGCTTTAAAAGCCTCATTAATAAACTTTTTAAGTTGGCTTTTATCATGAACAATTTCCATTGCTCTTCCACCTAAAACATATGAAGGTCTAACAACAACAGGCAGTCCAATTTTTTCACTTATTTTAATTGCTTGATCAAATTTGTTAGCAATTCCACTTTCTGCTTGTTTTAAATTTAATTTAATTAATAGATCTCTAAATCTATCTCTGTCCTCTGCAAGATCAATCGAAGTATATTGAGTACCAAGTATTGGTAATTTATTTTCATGTAAGAATTTTGCCAATTTAATTGGAGTTTGACCCCCAAATTGAGCAATAACCCCTATAAGATTTCCTTTTGATTTTTCTTTAAGAATAATATTTTGAACGTATTCTTCAACCAATGGCTCAAAATAAAGTCTGTCACTGGTGTCATAATCAGTTGATACTGTTTCTGGATTGCAATTAACCATTATTGTTTCAAAGCCTGCTTCCTTTAAGGAAAAACTAGCCTGGCAACAACAATAATCAAACTCTATACCTTGACCAATTCTATTTGGACCTCCTCCTAGTATTATTATTTTTTTCTTATTGGTTGGATCTGCTTCACACTCAGTATTTACTGAAAAATTTCTTTGGTATGTAGAATACATATATGGCGTAAAGGACTTAAACTCTGCTGCGCAAGTGTCCACTTTTTTAAACACAGGTAAAACTTTAAGTGCAACCCTTTTGGATCTAACAATTTGTTCTTTGATTCCGGTGATTTTTGATAACTTTTTATCTGAAAAGCCAATAGATTTTATTCTATTAAATTCATTATATGTATTAGGCAGACCCTTCTTTTTTATATTTTTTTCTTCATCTACAAGATGTTTTATTTGATTTAAGAACCAAGGATCAACATTTGATAATTTATATATTTTATCTAAAGAAATATTCTTTCTAAAAGCTTCAGCAATTAATAATAGTCTATTTGGAATATTAACTTTTAAATTTTTAACAATATCTTTTCTTGAGTAGTTAAAAAAATTATCCAATCCAGAAAGTCCAGTTTCTAAAGATACTAAAGCTTTTTGAAAAGACTCTTTGAAGTTTCTTCCAATTGCCATTGCTTCACCAACAGATCTCATTGAAGTTCCAAGTACCGCTTTAGTATCTGAAAACTTTTCAAATGTAAATCTTGGTATTTTTGTAACAACATAATCAATTGTTGGTTCAAATGAAGCTGGAGTTACTTTTGTAATTTCATTTTTTAATTCATCTAAAGTGTATCCCACTGCAAGTTTGGCTGCTACTTTGGCAATTGGAAAACCTGTTGCTTTTGATGCAAGAGCAGAGGATCTTGATACTCTTGGATTCATTTCTATTATAACCATTCTTCCATTTCTAGGATTTATCGCAAACTGAACATTTGATCCCCCTGTCTCAACTCCAATTTTTCTTAAGCAGGCAATAGATGCATTTCTCATGACCTGGTATTCTTTATCAGTTAAGGTCAATGCTGGAGCAACTGTGATAGAGTCCCCAGTATGGATCCCCATTGGATCTACATTTTCTATTGAACAAATTATTATACAGTTATCCTTTTTGTCTCTTACAACCTCCATTTCAAACTCTTTCCAGCCCTCTAATGACTCTTCGATTAAAACCTGATTTTGAGGGGACTCATTCATCCCAGTTTTGACAAGTTTAAAGAAATCCTTTTTGTTTTTAGCGATGCCTCCTCCCAAACCACCCAAAGTAAAAGATGGTCTGATTATTGCTGGTAATCCTATCTCCTTCAAACATTTAGCTGCATCTTTAAACTGATTTATAATTCTTGATTTTGGTAGATCTAAACCAATGTCAGACATATTTTTTCTAAATTTTTTACGATCTTCAGCATTTTCTATTGCCTTGGATTTTGCACCTATTAATTCAATTTTGTATTTTTTTAGAAGTCCTACCTTTTCTGCGCTTATTGCTAAATTTAATGCGGTCTGTCCCCCCATTGTTGGTAAAATTGCGTTAGGTTTTTCTTTTTTAATGACTTCTTCTAAAACAGGAATTGTGATGGGTTCAATATAAGTTTTATCAGCAACTCCAGGATCGGTCATGATAGTTGCAGGATTTGAATTTATTAAAACTACCTCAAATCCTTCATCTTTAAGAGCCTTACAAGCTTGTGTACCCGAATAATCAAATTCACATGCTTGTCCAATTATTATTGGGCCTGCTCCAATAACTAATATTTTTTTAATGTCTTTTCTTTTTGGCATGTTTTTTTACATCCTGAATAAAGTTTTTGAATAAGTATTGACTATCTTGAGGTCCAGGATTTGCTTCTGGATGATATTGAACAGAGAAGACTGGTTTATTTCTTAATCTTATTCCTTCAATAGTATCGTCAAAGAGTGACTTATGAGTAATTTGAATATTCTTAGATAAGCTTTTTTCTATAACAACAAATCCATGATTTTGACTTGTAATTTCAACTGAATTATTAATTAAATTTTTGACTGGATGATTTGCACCTCTATGACCTAATTTCATTTTTTTTGTTTTTGCATTCAAAGCTAAAGCTAAAATTTGATGACCAAGGCAAATTCCAAATATAGGATAATTTAATTTAATTAATTTTTGAACGGTATCAATTGCATATATTCCAGTGGCCGCTGGATCTCCAGGCCCATTTGATAAAAAAATACCATCGGGTTTTAATTTCACAATTTCATCAGCAGTTAATTTACAAGAGACTACCTTTACCTCACAGTTATAATCTGAGAAATATCTTAAAATATTTTTCTTAATTCCATAATCAACTGCGATAATTTTAAATTTATTTTTTATATTCTTTTGATATCCAACATCCTTTTTCCACGTCTTAAACCCTTTCCATATATAAGTTTTTGTTGTTGATACTTCTTTTGCAAGATCTAATCCATTTAAGCCAGGCCATTTAACCGACATATTGGTTAGTTTTTTAATATTAAATTTACCTTTTTTATTATTTGTAATAGTCCCTTTTGGAGCACCTTTATCCCTAATAAAGTTTGTTAAGCTTCTAGTATCTAATCCAGTTAATCCAACAATTTGATTTTTTTTAAGCCATTCATCTAATGTATGTAATGCTCTATAATTTGATGGAGAAGTAATTTCGGAATTAAATATTACACCTTTCGTCCAAATTTTATCAGACTCTAAATCCTCATTATTGGTTCCAACATTTCCAATATGAGGAAATGTAAAGTTTATAATTTGTCCAGCATAAGATGGGTCTGATATAATTTCCTGATATCCTGTTAAAGATGTATTAAAACAAACCTCTCCAGTTGAAGTTCCCTCATATCCAAGCCCAATACCTTTAAAAACAAGCTTATTATCTAGAACTAAAATACCAGTGGGAAATTGATAATTAATTGCAATTTTATTTTTTTGTTTTTTGATCAATTACAACTCATGAGTTAAAGGTCTATACAATAAAACCTTTTTTTGCGCAACACATCTAATGTATATTTTGTAAAAAAAATATTTTTCTTTTTGAAGAATATTTTTAATACGCTAAAATTAAATATGTCATTAAGAGAAAGTATAGAGTCTGACTATAAAACAGCTTTAAAATCTAAAGATAAAAATAAAATATCAACTTACAGGTTAATTTTATCTGGTGTTAAAGATTTAGATATTAACAATAGATCTGGGGCAGAAAAAAAAGATACAGATGATGACGATATTAAGAAGTTATTAAAAAAAATGATTAAACAGCGTAGCGAATCAATTGAATTGTATAAAAAAAATAATCGTAAGGATCTTCAGGATATAGAAGAACAGGAAGTTGGAATAATTAGCCAATATTTACCTAAACAGATTAGCGAGGAGGATACTAAGAAAATTTGTGAAGAAGTGATTAAATCAACAGGTGCAAACTCAATTAAGGATATGGGAAAAGTTATGGGCGAATTGAAGAAAAATAATGCTGACACTATTGATTTTTCTAAAGCAGGAGCAATTATAAAAGAATTATTAAATCAAAAATGAAATACCCAAAAGAGTACTTACAAGAAATAAAAACTAGATTAAAAATTTCAACTGTAGTTTCAAAAACAGTTGGTTTAAAAAAGAGAGGAAAAGAATATGTTGGCCTTTCACCATTTAAGACTGAAAAAACACCATCATTCACAGTAAACGATGAAAAGGAATTTTATCATTGTTTTAGTACAGCAGAACATGGAAATATTTTTGATTTTGTAATGAAGACTCAAAATCTTAAATTTGGTGAGTCAGTCAAATATTTAGCAAATTTAGCAGGGATGAGGCCTTATACATTTTCAAAAGCAGATGAGATCAGAGAAGAAAAGTGGAACAAATATAAATTGATATATGCAAAATATGTTGAATTTTATCATCAAGATCTTTTTAAAAACCCTTTAGCAAAAGAAGCAAAGGATTATTTAAAAAATAGAAATTTAACTATTGAAGAAGTAAAAAAATTTAAAATTGGATATGTTTCAAATGATGAAAAATTTAAAGAAGAGATTTTTAAGGAATTTACTGAAAGTGAAATCAAAGAAACAGGATTATTCTATTTCGACGAAAATAAAAAAAAATATGTAGATAGGTTTAGAGACAGAGTAATTTTTCCAATAAACAATATTTCAGGTGATCCAATAGCTCTTGGAGGTAGAATATTAAAAGATAGTAAGTACCTTGCAAAGTATATTAATTCTCCAGAGACTCCATTTTTCAAAAAAGGATCTAATCTTTATAATCTAGATTTTACAAGAAAACTTTCAAACAATATTGATAACATATTTCTTGTTGAAGGTTATATGGATGTGGTTGGTCTTAGTAAAAATAAAGTGGAAAATGTAGTTGCAAATCTGGGCACTTCTTTAACTACAAGACAAATATTAACTCTTAATCAATTTTTTCAACATATTATTGTTTGTTTTGATGGTGACGAAAGTGGATATAAAGCAGCTTTAAGAGCAGCAGAAAATTCTATTATTGAATTAAAACCAGAAAAAGAAATTTCGTTTTTATTTTTACCCAATAAACATGATCCAGATAGCTACGTTAATGAAAAGGGAAAGGATTATTTTGAAGATTTTTCTAAAAATAACTCTGTGCCTATTCATAAATTTATATTTAATCACTATTCTAAAGAAATGAATGATAACCCATCATCAAGAGCTATTTTTGAAAAAAAATTAAGATCAATTTCATCAACAATTAAAGATGATTTAATTAGAAAGTATGTGCTTGAATATTTCTTAGAAAAAATTTCTGAATTAACACCAAATACAAACTTTAAATATAATAAAAATTACTCCAAACCTACAAAATCACTCAAATCAACTCAGAATTATTTCAATGAAACAAAGTCTTTATCAGCTATTGATATTAAAGAATTTTCTTTTCTATATATTTTGTTAAAAAAACCAGAGCTTATAAAAGATAATTTTAATTTAATTGAAAATGTAAAACTATTTAGCAGTGAAAATAAACTATTACTTAAAGAAATTATTGATCAAACAAACAATTTTGAAAATACTAATCTAGAGAGTTTAAAAATTGACCAGAGTTTGATAGATAGGATTTTAAAATATGCATCTATTAAGCATATATTGTTTAAAAACTTAGATGATGATCAAAAAATTCTTGAAATTTTATCTGAGCTCATAAGAGATCTGAAAAATTATGAACTTGAATTAAGAATAATGGATTTAGAATCAAGATTTTCTAAGGATTTAAGTGAGACAACATTTAATGAGTTAAAAGAGCTCAAAAAACAACAAAAAATCAATTAAATTAAAATCAGAATACAATAGATTTTTTTGATTTTAGCATTATATACATTCTGAACTTTTTTATTGTGGAACGTATAATTACAAAATCATTTGCAAGATTGATGGGCAGGGGTGTCCATAGGGGCTTCATAACCCACGAAGAACTGAATAAATCCTTAGGAAAAAGAAATTTATCAAACGATAATTTAGAGCAAGCTTTTATACATATTCTTGACGAAAAAATTATATTAGTTGAAAAAAAATCAGACTTTAAAATTCTCAGAAAAAAAGAAAATGGCTCCAAAGAAGATGGCAAATCTATTGAAAAAAGTGATGATCCAATTCGAATGTACCTTAGAGAAATGGGAGGAGTGGAGCTTCTTTCCAGAGAAGGTGAAATTGCTATTGCTAAAAGAATTGAAGCTGGAAAAGACGTTATGTTGAACGCACTTTCACAAAGCCCCATTACCGCTCAACAGTTTTTTGAATGGAATACAAAACTTCAAAATGATGAAATTTTGGTTAGAGAAATAATTGACATTGATACCAATTATATGGAAGATGAAGACACTGGTCAAAGTGCAAAACAAAAAAAATCTGATGAAGGAAGTGAAAATCAAAGTACTGATGACCAAAATAACACTTCAGATGATGATGAATTTAATCCTACACTTGCAGCTATGGAAACAGAGATTAAACCCAAAGTTTTGCAAACAGTATATAATTTAACTAAAGAATACAATAAACTTATAAAATATCAGAAAGAAAAATTAGATTGTGTATTAAATTCAAAGCAATTTTCTCCATCAAAAGAGAAAAATTATAAAAAAATTGTAGAGGATATTTTAGAGAATATTAAAACATTACAATTATCTCCTTCAGTATTAGAAGATTTGGTTCAAAAACATTATATAGAAAATCGTAAAATAATATCTTTAGAAGGAAATCTTTTGAGATTTGCAGTTAATGAAAAAATTTCTAGAGATGAATTTATAAAATTTTACGTTGGAAATGAAATAAACCCAAATTTGAAAAGTTTCCTAGACACCAATGACATATGGAAGAAATTTTTTCAAAAATATAAAATACAATTTAAAGAAATAAGAGACAGATTAATTGAGATAAGCAATAAGCTTGGGATATCAGTAACTGACTATAAATTAATGGTTAGTAGAATTCAAAAAGGTGAAAAAGAATCTAGGATTGCAAAGAAAGAGATGGTCGAAGCAAATTTAAGACTAGTTATTTCTATTGCTAAAAAATATACAAATAGGGGTTTGCAATTTTTGGATTTAATTCAAGAGGGAAATATAGGATTGATGAAAGCTGTAGATAAATTCGAGTATAGAAGAGGATATAAATTCTCTACTTATGCAACATGGTGGATAAGACAAGCAATAACCAGATCTATTGCAGACCAAGCTAGAACAATAAGAATCCCAGTCCACATGATCGAGACAATTAATAAAATTGTGAGAACTCAACGTCTAATTTTGAGTGAGTTTGGAAGAGAGGCTACCCCTGAAGAACTTGCGAAAAAATTGAGAATGCCACTTGAAAAAGTAAGAAAAGTCTTAAAGATTTCAAAAGAACCAGTTTCGCTTGAGAAACCAGTTGGAGATGAAGAGGACAGTAGTTTGGGAGATTTTATAGAGGATACAAAAGCATTAGCACCTCTTGAGCAAGCTATTAAATCTAATCTAAGTGAAGCAACTACAAAAATACTTTCAACTTTAACTCCGAGAGAGGAAAGAGTTCTTAGAATGAGATTTGGTGTTGGGATGAACACAGATCACACTTTAGAGGAGGTGGGATTACAATTCTCAGTAACAAGAGAAAGAATTCGTCAAATTGAAGCTAAAGCACTCAGAAAATTAAAACATCCGAGTAGATCTAAACAGTTGAAAAGCTTCTTGGAAAGCTAATGGGGCCGTTAGCTCAATAGTAGAGTACTGCATTGACATTGCAGGGGTAGTTGGAGCGTAACCAACACGGCCCACCATTTTAATTATTATCAATAATTGATAAGTGTCATAAAATGATATAATTAAGGTTAACTTTAAGGGCCTGTAGCTCAGTTGGTTAGAGCAGTACACTCATAATGTATTGGTCCCAGGTTCGAGTCCTGGCGGGCCCACCAATTACTTAATAATAAATTCCTCAAGAGATTTGAATAAATAATCAATATCCTCATTATTATTTTGAAGTATTGATTTAAATTCTTCTTTTTGGGTTCTTGCCAAGCTCAAACCCTCAACTATAAGATCTCTTATCAAAGGTCTTTCTGGATTTTTTGTATAAATTCTCCAGTCAATTTTTATTTCTGGATTTTTGGATGTCTCTTCTAAAACAGTATTTACAATTGTATATTTTTCATTTATTTTTTTTTCAGATACTACACTAATTTTTGGATCAGAATAATCAACCAATCTACTTGAAAAGCTCTTTAAAAAATAACTATTAAAAAGTTTCTTATATTTAATTTTCTGACTTTCATTTAAATTTTTACGGTATTTTCCCAATGTGTACATTCCAATACCTTCAATATCTACGTTGGTTTCGGCAATATTATTTAATTTAATTATTTTAGACTCAACTGGATCATTGCTAGATAAAATCATAGATGCTTCATTGACTATTTCAGTTATCAATGTGGTAGGTTCTTTAGATGCTAGAGGAGTAGTTAAAAAAGAAATTAAAAAAATAATAAGAATTTTTTTGATTTTAAACATTAACAATTATTGAGTATCTATTTCTTCCCAATCATCATCATTCATTGTTTCTGTTATTTCATCTGAATTTTGGATTTTTCTTTTTCTATCTTGTAAATATAAACTTCTTACAGATGCATAAAGATCTAATGAATTTTTTTCAAGATTATCAAATGCCTCTAAATTTTTTGCTCTAAAATCAACACCAGTGGCTAATCTAGAATAATAGTAATCTGAGTTTTCAAAAAATTTTGTATCAGCTCCTATTGTAACATTGTACCAAGGATCTCCCCCAGTTAAATTAACAATTGAACCTAATGTATCCCTAACAGTTGTAGGACCTAAAACTGGCAACACAAAATAACATCCTTCTTTTACTCCCCAAGTTCCAAGAGTTTGGCCGTAATCTTCTTTATCTAACTTATTTAATCCATAATATGAAGCAACATCAAAAATTCCAGCAATACCAAGAGTGGTATTAATTGAAAATCTTAAAGTATTTACGCCAGCCTCTTTAAATTGGCCTTGTAATATATTGTTAGGAATGGTGACAAGATTTGATAAATTATTTAAAGCATTGCCCGTTCCAGATCTTATTGGTTTTGGTAAATATCGATAACCTTTTGCAATAGGTTTAAAAAAAACTTTATCTAGCCCTTGGTTGAAAGTAAAAATAGCTCTATTAACGGGTTCAAAACAATCCTTAACCTCAGCACTTTGCTCTTTAGACTTATTATTAATTTCTAATGTACCATCTGATCCAGCAAGCACATTTAATGTAGCAAGTTGAGAAACCAAAAAAAATATTAATACTGTTAAAATCTTTTTCATTATTGCTGTTTATATTATATCTTCTACTTATTTAAAGATTTAATTGTTTGAAATAATGCAGAAAAATGTTGAAAAAATGACCATTAATTACTCACCTAATTTTGACCTTAAAAAAAGAGATAAAAATAAAATAAAGTATTTAATTTATCACTATACTGGAATGAAAAATGATAAATTAGCGATTAAAAAATTAACTAGTTTTAATTCTAATGTAAGTTGTCATTATTATATAACTAAATCAGGGAAACTTATACAAATGGTTCCTGATTTATATGTTGCTTGGCATGCTGGAAAGTCTTACTGGGGTAAGCATAAGTCTATAAATTACAAATCAATAGGTATTGAAATTTCTAATCCTGGTCATGAACTTGGGTATAGAAATTTTACTGATAACCAAACAAAATGTTTAATTAAAATTTCAAAATTAATAATTAAAAAATACAATATTGATAAAAATAAAATTTTAGGTCACTCAGACATAGCCCCTTTAAGAAAAAAAGACCCTGGAGAAAAATTTCCCTGGAAACTTTTGAGCAAAAAGAAAATTGGATATTGGCACAATATAAACTTACAAGTACTTAAATCTTTAAGAGGAAAAAAATCAGAATTGAATTTACATAAATTCATTTTTTATTTAAAAAGTTTAGGCTATCATATGGAATACTCCAGCTCGGATGAATTAAGAAAAATTATAAAAATCTTTCAAATGAGATTTAGACCTGAGCTGATTGATGGAAAATTAGATTTAGAATGCTATAAAATTGCAAAATCCCTTTATAATGTTAGATAATAAATAATTGAACTTTATTAAAATTTTTATATTGTGCAAGAGCCAGATAAAAGACTTATCGCTTTAATTTATTAAAGAGGAAAGTCCGGGCTCTACAAAGACACAGTGCCAGTTAATGGCTGGCGGGGGCGACCCTAGGGATAGTGCCACAGAAAATAAACCGCCTTATCAAGGCAAGGGTGAAAAGGTGTGGTAAGAGCACACCGGCTAAGTTGGTAACAACTAGCGCATGGAAAACCCCACTGGGAGCAAGACTGAGTAGAGATGACACAGTTAGAAATAACGAAAAGCAGTCTTTGGCTAGTCATCTGGGTTAGTTGCTTGAGCCTTAAAGTGATTTAAGGCCTAGAGAAATGATAAGTTTAAACGACAGAACCCGGCTTATATTTTATCTGGCAAAACCATACCATTAAATTTTTATCTCGTCCTAAATAAAATCATTACTTCTATTTTGCTACATAGTAGAAATTTAGAACAAATCAAGAATACCTGATTATAATATTAGGTATTGACGATTAAATTTAAAACCCATAATATCCCATATTATCCCAAATATGGAATTTATGGATTATGTTTTTATCTACTTACGAAAACAAATTAGACAAAAAAGGAAGGGTGTCAGTGCCTGCTAGTTTTAGAAGCTATCTCTCTAATACGGGATACAACGGAATCGTATGTTTTCCATCATTTAATAATCAGTCAATTGAGGCTTGGCCTCAAGATAGAATTGAAAAAATTTCAAGTGCAATAGATACTTTAAATCCATTTGAAGATAAGAAAGATTATTTTGCAACTTCAATATTATCAGAAAGTATTAACTTACAATTTGATAGCGAGGGAAGAATTCTCATTACAGAAAAATTATTAAGACATGCAAAAATAAAAAAAAGCATGTTGTTTGTTGGCCAGGGAAAAACCTTCCAAATATGGGAACCAACAAGTTTTGAAAAATTTAGGGTCACTGCTAGAAAAAAATCTAACATTAATAGGGCTAACCTTAAATGGGAGCAAACACTTAATAACTAACGGGGGATAAATGACAATTAATTTTAAAGCACCAGATATAAAAGAGTTGAAACCAAGAATATTAGTTCTTGGAATCGGAGGAGCAGGAGGTAATGCAATCAATGGAATGATAGAGTCAGGTTTACAAGGAGTAGAGTTTATAGCTGTAAATACTGATGCTCAGGATTTAAGATTAAGCCATGCACAAACTAAAATCCAAATGGGATTAAATTTAACAAAAGGATTAGGTGCTGGAGCAAAATTAGATATAGGTGAAGCTGCTGCTGATGAATCCTTAAATGAAATTGTTAATGTTCTTCAAGGGTCTAACATGGTTTTCATAACTGCAGGAATGGGGGGTGGAACCGGAACCGGTGCTGCTCATGTTATTGCTCGTGCCGCTAAAGAATTAAATATTCTAACGATTGGAGTTGTTACTCTACCTTTCTTATATGAAGGTCCTTCAAGAATGAGAAAAGCAAATCAAGGTCTTGAAGAATTAAGAAAACATGTAGATACTATTATTGTAGTTCCCAATCAAAATTTATTTAAAATTGCGAGTGAACAAACTACATTTGAAGAGTCTTTTTTACTTTCAAATGATGTATTGAAGCATGGAGTTCAAAGTATAACAGATCTTATGGTAAGACCTGGTTTAATTAATTTAGATTTTGCCGATGTTGAAACAGTTATGAGTTCAATGGGTAAAGCCATGATGGGAACTGGTCAAGCTGAGGGTGAAGGTAGAGCTGTTAAAGCTGCAGAGATGGCTATAAGTAATCCTCTTATAGATGACTATACATTAAAAGGAGCCAAAGGTTTACTGGTTAATATTACTGGAGGAAAAGATCTTAAACTTTTTGAAGTAGATGAAGCCGTTAATAAAGTTAGAGCTGAAGTAGATCCAGAAGCAGAACTAATAATTGGAGCAATTACAGATGAGAATCTTGATGGTTTAATGCGAGTTTCAATCGTAGCTACTTCTCTGGATGGGCAACAACCAGAGCCGAAATCAGTGATTAATATGGTTCATAGAATACAAAATAGAAATCCTGGATATTCTGATTTTTCAAATACAGGTTCTTCTCAAGCATTTACATTCTCTAACCAAAATAGCTCAATAATAACTAATGGTGCGAATGCGCTTAAAATTGAGGAAGAGGTTAAGGCAGAAACAGAAAGTCACTCAACATCTGAAATTGATCATTCAGAAGAATTAATAAATTCAACAAATGTTGAAGAGGAAACAAATACTGTCGAGAATGAATCATCTACAGCTTCTGAGCAGTCTTTTGAAACAGATGAAAACAACTCCTCTCCATCAAATGGATTAGAGAATTTTGATTTTGATGAAGAAACACCTGAGCTATTCAATTCTGATGGATCAATTAGTGAAACTGAAGATGAAACTTCATTATCAACAGAAACAAGTACAACAAGAGAGGAAGAAGACGATTTAGAAATTCCAGCATTTTTGAGAAGACAAAAAAATTAATGGTCTTCAAAAAAATAAATGAATGCCACCATAAATCTGGAAAACAAACATTTTCCAGTTCTGCTAAATGAATTAATTAGCATTATTTCCCCTCTTTATGGTGGCACATTTATTGATTGTACTTTTGGTCAAGGAGGATACTCAGAAAAAATTCTTGAGAATAAACAAAATAATATAATTGCATTAGATAGAGACAAAGATGTCTTAAGTAACAC
>JACWEE010000012.1 GCA_014653665.1 Pelagibacterales bacterium SAG-MED34
TAGAAAAAAAAATAAGACTGTTAAAGTTATTGAAATTATTATTAAAATAGTTTTACGCATTTACTTTATATAAAGAATTTTCTAAAAAATCATCAATCTCACCATCTAAAACTTTATCAGGATTGGAGTTCTCATAATTTGTTCTATTATCTTTAACCATTCTATAAGGATGTAATACATATGATCTAATTTGATGTCCCCAGCCAATTTCAGATTTTGAATTTTCAATATTATCACTCTCTTTTTTTCTTTTTTGAATTTCATGCTCATAGAGTCTCGCTTTTAGCATATTCATGCATGTTTCCTTATTTTTGTGCTGAGATCTTTCATTTTGACATTGAACAACAATTTTACTTGGCATATGGGTAATTCTTACTGCACTATCTGTTGTATTTACATGCTGACCACCTGCTCCACTTGATCTATAAGTATCAATTCTTAGATCTTTATCTAATATCTCTATATCTATATCCTCACTAATTACAGGATAAACCCAGACACTTGCGAAACTAGTATGACGTCTAGCACCTGAGTCAAAAGGTGAAATTCTTACTAAACGATGAATCCCAGACTCTGATTTTAAAAAACCATAAATATATTCCCCAGAAATTTTTATTACTGAAGATTTTATTCCTGCTTCGTCTCCTTTATGTTCACTAATTAATTCTACTTTGTAATCTCGGACAGCTGCCCATTTCATATACATTCTTCTTAACATTTCTGCCCAATCTTGACTTTCGGTACCGCCTGCTCCTGCATGAAATTCTAAATAACTATCTAAAATATCGTTTTCATTTGAGAGAAAACATTTAATTTCTAATTTTTTGAATTCTTTTTTTAGCTTTGAAAATTTTTTCAAAGTTTCTTGAATTAGTTGTTTATCATTTTCCTCGTTAGCTAATTGAAAGATATCATATAGCTCATTTATTTCTTTTTCTGACTGCTTGTGAGAATCTAATAAGTTATCGTAGCTTTTTTTTTCCTTTAATATTTTTTCAGCTTGTTTTCTATCATTCCAAAATTTTGGATCTTCCACAATTGCATTTAGTTTATTTCTTTTTGTCTCTATATTTTGTGTTTCAAAGAAACTCCTTAATTCTTTGATTTATCTTTATTACTTCAGATTTAAATTTATCTATTTCGTGTTCCATTAATAAAATTTTAAAATATTTTTTTTATAATTATTAGATTTATGTTTATCATTACTAATAAATGCCTGATTTTCAAATTTTTCTTTCTTATAAGACTCAATAATTGTTTTTTTTGAGCCAAAATCTGCTTTTTCTCCAGTTTCAGCGTCTATAACCATCATTTTAATTCCTTTTGAAATTTTAAAAGGTCTAGCCTCATAATTATTTACTGCTTTTTTTATAAAATCTTTGAATATTGGTAGTGCTGTTTTAGATCCAGTTTCGTATTTTCCTAGTTTTTTTGGGGAGTCATATCCAACAAAAACACCAACTACTAAGTTAGATGTAAATCCTATAAACCATGTATCAGTATTATTATTAGTTGTTCCTGTTTTTCCAGCAATTTGTAAATTTAAATCTGTTAGTCGCTTTCCTGTTCCTCTTTGTATTGCACCTTCAAGTATTGAGGTCATTTGATAAGCGGTTTGTGGAGAAAAAATTTGCTTAAAGTTATTTTTTACTATTGGAATATTATCGCCTTCGAAGGAAATTTGATCACAATTTTCACAATATCTTTTTTCATTATTAAAAATCGTGTTTCCCTCACTATCCTGAATTCTATCAATTATAATTGGTGTAACAAGCTTTCCCCCATTTACAAATGAGCAGTAAGCGCTCGTAATATTCAATAATGTTGTTTCTGCTGATCCTAAAGACACAGATAACAATTCTTCAGGGTTATCATAAATATTCAATTTTTTTGAAAAATTGATTATTTTATCTATTCCTAAATCCTGAGAAATTCTAACTGTCATTAAGTTTCTAGATTTTTCTACGCCAGTTCTTAATGTAGATAATCCATAGAATTTTTTACCATAATTTTCAGGTTTCCACATTTTGAGATCTTCCCCTTGGTCAAGAACTATTGGTGCATCTAGAATTAAAGAGGAAGGCGTATAGTTATTTTCTAACGCTAAAGCATATATAAAAGGTTTAAAGGCAGATCCAGGTTGTCTTTTTGCTTGTGATACTCTATTAAATTCACTTTTTTTGAAGCTAAATCCTCCAGACATTGCTAATACTCTTCCACTATAAGGATCCATAACAACTATTCCACCATTTACATTTGGTAATTGTCTCAAACTGAAAATTCCATCAGAAATTTTTTTTACATAAATTAAATCATTTATCTTAAAAATTTGATCAAAATTTTTTCTAGTCCAATTTATATCCTCATAATTTATAACACCATTTTCATTGTTTGAAGTTTGAATTATAGTCTCAAATTTATCTATTCTTTTTACAATTGCTATGTCCCAATCAATAGTTTTCTCTAAGTTAAACTTATCTAAATTTTTATACCAGTCTTTATTCTTTCTGTTTTCTAAAGATCCACGCCACCCTTTTCTCTTATCATACTCTAATAATCCTTTTCTTAATGACTCTGATGCTAAATTTTGAAGTTCTAAATTAATTGGGCTTTTTATATTAAATCCCTGTTTATGAACTTTATCATATCCATAGTCTTGGATTACTTTTTTTCTTATATCCTCTACAAAATACCTTGTATCCTCTATAAAAATTCTCTTTCTCTTTTTTAAATTAATTTCTGAATTAATTAATTCATTATATTTTTTTTTGGAGACATAATTATTTTCATAAAGATTTTTAATTACTAAGTTTCTTCTATATGTTGCTAATTCTTTATTTTTATAGGGGTTATATTTACTAGGGGCTTTAGGCAATGCTGCTAGCAAAGCAGACTCTGAATAATTTAATTCACTAATTGGTTTGTCAAAATATCTAAGACTAGCAGATGCAATACCATAAGAACCTTCGCCTAAATAAATTTGATTTAAATAAAGTTCTAAAATTCTTTCTTTTGTTAAAGCTCTTTCAATTCTAAATGCCAAAATAGCTTCTTTAATCTTTCTATCTAAACTTACCTCATTCGATAAGAGAAAATTTTTTGCCACTTGTTGAGTAATTGTAGAAGCTCCCTCTAACCTATTTGACTTAATAAAATTAAAAATATTATTTTTTATTGCTCTTAAAACCCCTTTGGCATCAACACCCGGGTGTTTAAAAAAATTCTTATCTTCTGAGGATAAAAATGAATAGATTATTTTTTTCGGTATGGCATTAAAGGGAACGAATATTCTTTTTTCAGTTGAAAAATCGCTAATTAATACACCATTACCTGAATATACTTTGCTGGATACTGATGGTTTATAATTTTTTAAAAATTTGTAATCTGGCAATTTATTTGAATAAGACCAAAGTACTGAAAAGATTGCAATAAAGCTTATTAATGAAAATAAAGTAAAAGCGATTATCAGTCTTTTTATAAAAATACTCATTTTAGTTTAAATTATTGATTGAATTTGTTAAAGTTATGGCACCGAATTTAAAAAACAAACTAATGAAAAACAATCAAAATTTATGTCAAAAAATTTATACATTGATGCATCGCATCCAAATGAAACAAGAGTCGTTCTTAAAAAAGATAATCATATTGAAGATTACGAATATGAAAGTATAAACAATACTTTAATAAAGAATAATATTTATTTAGGAAAAGTAAGCAGAATAGAACCTTCACTTCAAGCAGCATTTGTTGATTTTGGAAGGGAGAGACATGGTTTTTTATCATTTAATGATATTCAATCTGATTACTATCAATTACCTCAAAGCGATTTAGAAAAAATAAAAGAGGAAGAAGAGAAAGTAAGAGAGGAGCTTTCTAAGGAAAGTGAAAATAATGAAAATCAGATTTTAGAAGGTAACAAAGAGGTTAAATTAAATGATCCGGTTGAAAAAATTGAAGATGAAAATAAAGAAAAAATAAATAATGAAAAAAAATTTCCATCTAAGAGATATAAAATTCAAGAAGTAATAAAACCTAATCAAGTTATATTAGTACAAGTATTAAAAGACGAAAGAGGTTTTAAAGGAGCGGCTCTAAGTACATTCATAAGTATCGCAGGAAAATATATTGTTTTGATGCCTAATACTGCCAAAGGTGGTGGAATATCTAGAAAAATTTTTAACCCCGGTGATAGAAAGAAAATTAGAAAAATATTGAATGAGATTGAGATTCCAAAAGAAATGGGAATCATAGTTAGAACCGCAGGCTCAAATAAAACTAAAAATGAAATAGATGGTGATCTTAAAAATTTAATCACAGTTTGGAACTCTATAAAAGATAATGCATTAAATTCTATTGCTCCTGCATTAATTCATCAGGAAAGTGATATAATTAAAAGAAGTATACGAGATATGTATGATGACGAAACTCAGAATATCATAGTTGAGGGTAATGAAGGTTATCAAAAAGCAAAGAATTACATGAAACTTATGATGCCCAAACAATTAAAAAAAATTAAAAAATTTAGAGAAAAAATTCCGTTATTTTTTAAGGAGAATATTGAAAAAAAACTTTTTGAAATTTTTAAAACAGAAGTTAAACTTAGCTCTGGTGGCTATCTCGTAATAAATCCAACTGAAGCATTAGTGTCTATAGATATCAATTCAGGTAAATCAATAAAACAAAAAAATGTCGAAAGCACTGCGTTAGATACTAATCTTGAAGCAGCTGAGGAGATAGCTAGACAGATAAAAATTAGAGATTTGTCTGGTTTAATCATAATAGATTTTATTGACATGCTTAGCTTTAATAATCGAAAGCAAGTAGAAAGAAAACTAAAGGAAAGATGTAGAAATGATAGAGCTAGAATACAAATTGGGAGAATAAGTAATTTTGGTTTACTTGAAATGTCTAGACAAAGATTAAGAGAGAGTAATATTAAGTGGTCCATTAAATTAACAAACGAAACCCTAGCATTGAAAGTAATTAAATTAATTGAGATAAAAATATTTGAAACAAATGCAAAAATTGTAGACGCCCATATTAATGAAAAAATACTAAGTTTTATTGAAACATATTTTTCTGAAGATTTAGATTATTTTAAAAAGAAAAATAAGGTTAAAATTAATCTTATTCCTGGCCAGAGCCTAGGTTTGCAAGACTACAGTATTGAATTTAAATCAAAATCAGGCAAATCATTGGATAAAGTTGATAAAGTTGAAAATTTACAGAAAATTTCTGAGGAAAAATTAGACAAAAGTTTAGATTTAATTAAAGAAAAAAAATCAAACTTTAAAAGAAAAAAATTTAAAAAAAGAAAAAATTACAAAAAAAAAAATTAAATTAGACCTTTTTTTGTTGTAGATGCTGATCCTTCAAGATTGGGTACAATTCTTCCAGAAAGATAAGACTTTCTTCCCGACAAAACCGCATATTTCATTGCCTCTGCCATTTCAAATGGTTTTTTGGCTTTCGCTATTGCTGTATTTATTAACACAGCATCACAACCCATCTCCATAGCCTCGACTGCATCTGAAGCTTGGCCTATCCCAGCATCAATTATCAAAGGGACTTTTGTTTGATATCTTAAAATTTTAATATTTATTTTATTTTGGATACCAAGACCAGATCCAATTGGTGCTGCTAGTGGCATAATAGCGGAGGCTCCAGAATTTTCTAATCTCTTACACATTAGTGGATCGTCATTGCAATAAACCATAACCTTAAAGCCTTCTTTTGTTAAAACTTCTGTAGATTTTAGAGTTTCAATCATATCTGGAAATAAATTTTTTTTATCTCCTAAAACTTCTAATTTTACTATTTTCCAACCTCCAATTTCTCTGGCAAGTCTTAATGTTCTTAAAGCATCATTTGAATTAAAACACCCAGCTGTATTTGGTAAATACATTATTTTTTTGGGATTAATATAATCCATCAACAACGGTTTAGATCTATCTGATATATTTACCCTTCTAACCGCAACTGTTACAATTTCAGCTCCTGAAATTTTAATCGCTTTTGCACACTCTTGCATGTTCTTATACTTTCCTGTTCCAACAATAAGTCTGGATTTAAATTTCTTATTTGCAATTTTCAAAATATCTAATTTCATTAACCTCCACCTATAAAATGAACAATTTCTATTTTATCTTTATTTTTTAAAAAAATTTTATTTAATTTTTTTTTATCAACTATTTCTTTATTTAATTCTATTGCTACTTTGTTAATTGGAGTTTTTAGCTGTTCGATTAGATTTTTTAAAGAAAATTTGAAATTTACAGTCAAAAGCTTGCCATTGACGATTATTTTTATTTTATTATTTTTATCCATATAATATAAGGTTTTAATGAGTAAATTATTAATTATTAATGGTCCAAATCTTAATCTATTAGGTGAAAGAGAACAAACTCAATATGGTAGCAAAGACTATAAATATCTTGAAGAAATTTGTCTAAAAAGAGCAAAAGATTTGAATATTGATATAGAAATCAAACAATCAAATGTTGAAGGAGATATTGTAAATATTATTCAAGATGCTCGCAAAACACATGATGGAATCATAATAAATGCTGCTGGATACAGTCATACATCTGTTGCTATTAGAGATGCCTTAAGTATTTTTAAAAAACCTATTATAGAACTTCATATATCAAATATTTATAAAAGAGAGGATTTTAGACATAAGTCACTTATAAGCGCAGTTGTTACTGGTATGATTTGTGGTTTAGGAATAAATGGCTATATTTTAGCCATAAACTCTATGCATGAAATCTTAGAAAATGAAAATTAATAAAAATATTATCAAAGAGTTAAATGATTATTTGGAGGAATTTAATCTTACAGAAATAGAGTACACTGAAAAAGATATTAAGGTTAAAGTCTCAAAATCTAGAATATCAAAAAATATTGAAGCTGTAGTAACCGATAACAAAAAGAAGGTTATTAAAGAAGAAGTTTCAATTGATAACTCAAAAAAAATTACTTCACCTATAATTGGCACAGCTTATCTCGCTCCAGAGCCAGGTGGTAAAAAATTTATTGAGATAGGTCAAAAAATTAAAAAAGGTGACACAGTTATGATAGTTGAGGCAATGAAAACTATGAATCATGTACCAAGCCCAATAGATGGAATAGTTAAAGAAATTAAGGTTGAGGATGGTCAGCCTGTTGAGTTTGGTCAGACAATTGCAACATTAAACTAAATTAATGTTTAAAAAAATACTTATAGCGAATAGAGGTGAGATAGCTGTACGTGTTATAAGAGCTTGTAAAGAATGGGGTATTGCAACAGTAGCTATTCATTCAGATGTGGACAGAGATGGAATGCACGTAAGATTAGCTGATGAAAGTGTTTGTGTAGGTCCTCATCAACCGTCGTTAAGCTATTTAAATATTCCTGCAATTATGTCAGCCATTGAACTCACGGGAGCTGAAGCTGTGCATCCAGGATACGGTTTTTTGTCAGAGAACTATGAATTTGCAAAAATATTAGAAGAAAACAATATAAAATTTATAGGTCCTTCATCTGATTTAATTAAAATGATGGGAGATAAGATACAAGCAAAAAAAGTTGCAAAAGAATATGGGCTTCCTGTTATAGAAGGATCAGATGGCGGAATTAAAAATTTGGATGAAGCAAAAAAAATATGTGAGAATGTAGGCTTTCCTGTTTTAATTAAAGCATCAGGTGGTGGTGGTGGAAAAGGAATGAAAATTGTCAATAAGTTAGAGGAATTTGAGAATCTTTTTTTAACAGCGAAACAAGAAGCAAAAAAATTTTTTAATAATGATGAAGTTTATATTGAAAAATTTTTTCAAAATCCAAGACATATAGAGGTTCAGGTGCTTTCGGGTAAAAATAGAACAGTGCATTTGCATGAGAGAGATTGTTCTGTTCAAAGAAGACATCAAAAACTAATAGAAGAAACTCCAAGTCCTGTTTTAGATGATACAATTAGAAAAGATCTGTTTGAAAAAACAGTTAGTATGGTTAGCAAAATTGGATATGAGGGTGCTGGAACAGTTGAATTTATATACGAAGATGGAAAATTCTACTTTTTAGAGATGAATACTAGGGTACAAGTTGAACATCCAGTAACAGAGATGGTAACAGGAATTGATATAATAAAAGAGCAAATATGGATAGCTTTTTCAGGAGATACAGCACTGGAACAGAGTGATGTAAACCCAAGGGGACATGCTATCGAATGTAGAATTAATGCTGAGGATCCGAGTAATAATTTTCAACCTTCGCCAGGTAAAATTGGCATGTGTCATCAACCTTCTGGATTTAGAACAAGAGTTGATGGATCGATATACCAAGGATATAAAATTACACCTTTTTACGATAGCATGGTTTGCAAAGTAATTACTCATGGAAGAAATAGAGAAGAAGCTATTCAAAGAATGTTAAGATCATTAGATGAATTTGTAATTGAAGGAATAACAACTACAATTGAACTCCATAAAGTATTACTAAATAACAAAAAATTTTTAAGTTCTGATTTTAATGTTAGTTGGTTAGATAATGAAAAAGTTATTTAACTATAGCATTTTTTTAACCAAACATCATATACTGGGTGGTCAAAGGGTCTTATCGATGGACTTGAAGCAAAAGTCCAATCATTAAAAACAAATACTTTATCATTTTTATTCATTGAGACATCTTTAACTTGAATATATGCGGTAACTTCAGGATCATCATCAAATGTTGAATTGTAACATTTTAAAACTTTTATAGTTAGATTTTGAAAAGAAAATTCTTCTCCAACTTGTATTTTAATATTTGTGTTTTTTGAACTTACTTTATCAAGAACACTTAATTCTGCTATCATCTCACTTTTTAGCACCGTATCAGCAAGAGAATAATTTAATTTAATTATAAAAAAAGCTACTACAAAAAAAAAATTAACTTTTCCAGCTTTTATATTTTTTTTTGATTTCACGATTATATTTTTTTGGGTGATAGGATTTAGTGGATCCAGTTTGATTTGATAAATGTTCTTTTTGCCAGTGATATTTTTTTAAGTCGTGATTGTTCTCTATTTGATTATTCATATAATGCATCCATGAATACCACTCATTAGGTATTTTTGATGCCTCAACTTCGCCATTATAAATTACCCATCTTCTTCCTGATTTACTTTCATAATATTTATTTCCATTCTTATCTTCTCCAACTAATTTTCCTAAAAAAAATATTTGTAATCTAGTTCCAAATGTCTGTTGATTCCACCAGGTAAAAATTTGTTTAAATACTGTCAACATAAATGTTTAATTATATTTCAATTTAAAATTGTAAAAAATAAATTAGACTAAAATTTTAAATTTCTATATACAATATAACTTTAAGATTCAATTTTATAAATAAATAAGGAAATTCAATGGCAAAATATTTAGTAGAAACGTATTACACCTGTAGTTTTAAAGTCAGTCATTACCTAGATGATATAGACGAAAAAAACATCCAAAATATTGAGAAAAGAGATGACGGTAAATTTGAGATACTGGACGTAAAACTGGATAATAGAAAAACTAAAAATTTAGAAAAAATTGAAAAAAATAAGATAAATGTTGTTGAAAAAAAACTTCCCCAAACTCAGCAAAAAAATAGCCTTAAAATTAACCAGGAAATGTTAACTCAAAACACAAAAGATAAGAATGGTAAAAGATTTAGCATGCCAGACCGAAGAAAAGGATATATCCAAAAAGCATCGATTGGTGATCACAAAGTATATCTACACACAGGTGAATACGAAGATGGCAAAATAGGAGAAATATTTATAGATACAAGCAAAGAAGGTGAACTAGTAAAAGCTACAATGAATAACTTTGCTATAGCTGTTTCACTTGGATTGCAGTATGGAGTTCCTTTAGATGAATTTGTTAATGCCTTTGTAGATACTAAATTTGAACCTTCAGGAAAAGTATTCGGAAATGACAGAATTTTAAGTGCAACGTCAATATTAGATTATATATTTAGAGAATTAGCAATATCATATTTAAATAGAGAGGATCTAGCTCATACACCTTCTATTGGAGGAACTGATACTTTGGATGAAACTGGTGTGGATGAAAATAGTGAAGATAAAACTCAATTCTTAAAATTAGTAAAAGATATCACAAGCAAAGGATTTGTGAGAAGTAATTATAAAAAGAAATTAGTAGATCTGTCAGATATAAAAATTAATCTTAAAGGAAAAAAATAATTAACTTTTCTTTTTTAAAGATAAATTCAGCTCTTTTAATTGGTCCTCAGAAATTTCAGATGGTGCATTCATCATTAGATCTTGCGCATTTTGATTCATTGGAAACATAGTAATTTCTCTAATATTTTTTTCATTTGCTAAAAGCATAACAAGTCTATCAATACCTGGAGCTATACCACCATGAGGCGGAGCTCCATAGCTCAAAGCATTTATCATTCCACTAAATTTACTATTAACATCATTTTTTGAATACCCGGCAATTTCAAACAATTTATACATTAATTCAGGAACATGGTTTCTAATAGCCCCAGATGATAACTCAATTCCATTACAAACAATATCATATTGATAGGCTTTAATATTTAAAGGATTAGATAAGTCTAATTTATTTATTTCACCTTGAGGCATTGAGAATGGGTTATGACTAAATTTTATTTTTTTAGTAGTTTCATCAATCTCATACATCGGATAGTCAATAATCCAACAAAATGAGAATATTTCATTATCAATTAAATCTAATTCTTCAGCTATTTTGTTTCTTGCAACACTTAATATTTTTTCTACGTCATTTTTTTTTCCACAAGAAAGAAATACCGTATCACCTATATTTGCATTTGTTAGTTTCATGATTTCTAATAATGCATTCTCTGAAAAAAATTTTCCAATTGGTCCTTTAGCATTAATTTTATCATCTTTTTCAAATGTAAAGTAAGCTAGACCAGAGGAACCTTGCTCTTTTGCCCATCTATCAATACCATCAAAGAAACTTCTTGGTTTATCCTTTGTATTTTTGGTTACTAACGCTCTAACTAGTGAGCCACTTTTCACTAATTTTTTAAAAATATCAAATTTAACATCTTCTCTCTCAAAAATAATTGTTAAATCTGAAATTTCTAAAGGATTTCTTAAATCTGGTTTATCTGTCCCATATTTAAGCATTGCATCTTCATAGATAATCCTTGGAAACTTTTCATAAATAATTTTTTTATTACTGAATGTTTTAAATAATTTCAGAAATAAAGTTTCAATTACTTTAAAGACATCCTCTTGTTCAACAAAAGACATTTCAACATCTAGTTGATAAAATTCGCCAGGACTTCTGTCTGCTCTGGCGTCCTCGTCTCTGAAACAAGGCGCTATTTGAAAATATTTATCGAACCCGGAAACCATTATTAGTTGCTTAAATTGTTGAGGAGCTTGTGGTAAAGCATAAAATTTTCCAGGATTTAATCTACTGGGTACAAGAAAATCTCTTGCTCCTTCTGGGCTAGATGAAGTTAAAATAGGAGTTTGAAATTCTAAAAAACCAAGTTTTTGCATCTCATTTCTAATAAATGAGATTACTTTTGATCTTAAGATAATATTTTGATGTATTTTTTTTCTTCTTAAATCTAAAAATCTATACTTAAGTCTTATTTCCTCAGCATATTCTTGATCTGAAAACACTGGCATTGGTAATTCTTTGGTTGCCCCAAGAATATCAATATTATTAATCTTGACTTCTATTTCGCCAGTGGAAATATTTTTATTTATTGTTTCATTTGATCTCTCAATAACCATTCCCGTAATTTTAATTACTGTTTCCAAAGAAAGTTTTTCAATTTTCTTAAATATTTCATTGCTTTTATCTATAACGCACTGAGTAATTCCAAAATTATCTCTTAAGTCTATAAATAAAAGATTTCCATGGTCTCTTTTTTTGTTAATCCAACCAGATAAAGAAATTTCCTTTTCTTTATGTAACTTGGTTAATTCCCCGCAGGTATGAGTTCTATATTTATTCAATTTACAAAATCTCTTTTATGGTTTTTAAATTAATTGGTTTTTTTTTTTTTAAACTTAGTTCGTCAATCTTATATATAAATTCATCAATTTTTCTATAAGATCTGTCAATTCTACTAATTATGAAATTTATTATTTTTTTTTCGATTTTAATTTGGCGATCAGAAAAATTCTTTAAAATTATAGCAAAAAGCAATTCATCATCTGGATTTTCAATTACAGCGTAAAGACAATTTTTTGATCTTGAGGTTAAATCAGGCAGTCTGTATTTAATTTCATTTATTGGTTTTGATGAATTTATCAGCAAATACTTACTGTCCTGATCTATAAGATTAAAAATTGAATAAAGTATTTCTTCCTGATTACATTCTTCAATATCATCAATAATTATACTTTCATGCAATTTAATACTTTTAAAAATTGAATTATCAATCTCATTTCCCTTAACTGAAAATGCTTTAGATTTTAATTTGAAGATATTTGCTAGGTGACTTTTTCCAGAGAATTTTTCGCCTGAAATATTTAATATTTTTTTATCCCAGTCAGGCCATCTATTAATCAAATTAAATGCGTTAGAATTACTTTTCGATAAATAAAAATCATGTTCATTAAAATTAGTTTTATAATCAAAGTCTAAAAGTAATTGATTTAATTCACTCATTTTATTTTCCAGTTGCTTGAGGATGTGTCAATACTAATATCATGAGATGAAATATCTTTTAAAAATCTTTTTGGACTACTGCTATAATAAATTTTATATATAATCATTTTACTATCAAACTTTTCAATATTATAACTATTTACAAAATCTAAATTACCCAAAGCATTTTCTAATCTTAATGATTTTTCTGTATTATTTGACTCTAATGACAATCGAATTGGAACAGATGTAGTTGAACTCATTTTATTAATAGATTTCCAATTATCTTCATATTCGTTTTTAATATTAAGTATCATTGAATTTAAGTCTGTTTGATTATCTATATTTTTATCTATAAAATTTTTACTTAATATTTCATACTTATCGTCAAAATTAATTTTTGAATAAAATTTAATATTATTTTTTCTTTTGAAAATTATCATTATTATAAAATTTTCAGAATAATATTTATTCAATATTTTTTTGAAATTGTAATTTTCAATATCTTGTAGGTTATTTTTTATACTTAAAAAATCTTCTGCATCCTCATTTGGTATAATATAAGAAATTTGAAAATAATTTTTTTCAATACTTTTCCAATTTTCTACAAAAATATTTTCATTTAAATAATTAAAATTATTTGTTTCTAAATCAATAATAACTGGTATAAAAAAAACGTTAACTTTTTTTGGTAATGAAATAGTTATATTTTTAGAATCTAAGAATTTGATTAATTTTTTTCTATTAAATTCTACCTCCATAATACTTTTATATTTTTTGTTTATGAATTTTTCATCTAATATTGAAAAGTTTTCGATTAATTTTTTTATATCATTTATTGGTGTATTTCTGATTTTATCAAGATCTTTCCTCTCAAGTATCATTTGAGAGATATCTTGAAATGCTTTTTTAAAGCCTCTATCCATAACTTTTAGTTTATTAAAACTAAGATTATATTTTTCCTCAACTTCAATTTTTGAAACAACAAAAGTTTTAGCGAATACTTCCTTTGTGGAAAACTCTATAAAATTAAAGGTTAAAAATATGAAAAATATATATAAACACTTTGATATATTTTTTTTAAAAAAATACATAACTTTGTTATATGGCATCAAATAAATTAACATACAGAAAGAGTGGAGTTAATATTCCAAAAGCAGATAGTTTTGTTAAGTTCATAAGTTCACTTGCAACAAAATCAAGCAAAAGTGGTGATTTTAAGAATATAGGAGGCTTTGGTGCTATCTCTCCAATACCTAGACAGCTAAAAGACCCTCACATTGTTACTAGCACTGATGGAGTTGGAACAAAAATTGAGATCGCAAATGATCTAAATAAATTTGATACAATTGGAATAGATCTTGTTGCGATGTGTGTAAATGATTTGGTCGTTCAAGGAGCGAAGCCTTATTTATTCTTAGACTACATTTCTGTAAGCAAAATTAATTTGAAAAAATTGAAACATTTAGTTAGGGGAATTGTTAAGGGATGTAATATCGCTGGTTGCAAATTAGTTGGTGGCGAAACTGCTGAAATGCCAGGAACATATACTAAAGGGAAATTTGATATAGCAGGTTTTGCTGTTGGTCTTGTTGAAAAGAAAAAAATACTTAATAAAAAAATTAGAAATAATGATCTTATTTTGGCAGTACCTTCTAATGGACTTCACTCTAATGGTTATTCCTTAGTGAGATATCTCTTAAAACAAAAAAAAATAAATTTAAAAACAAGCAAATTTCTCAAAAACGAATTAATTAGACCAACTAAAATTTATGTAAAAGAGTTATCACTTATTAATGAAAAAAATTTAATAAATGGATGTGCAAACATAACTGGTGGAGGTTTAATGGACAATATTCAAAGAATAATACCAAAAAATTTATGTGCTGAAATAGATCTAAATAAAATCAAAACATTAAAAATTTTTACATGGTTATATAAAATGGGTGTAAGTGAGAAAGAAATGTTAAAGACCTTTAATTGTGGTGTAGGTTTTTGTTTAGTGACAAATCCTAAAAATTTAAATTCAGTAAATAAATATTTTGGAAAAAATTTCAAACCCTATATAATTGGAAAGATAGTTAAAAATTCAAAAAAAGTAAAATTAAGTGGAAAAATATCCTGGTAAAAAAAATACTGCTGTTTTTATTAGTGGTAGAGGTAGTAATTTAAAATCTCTAATAAAAAATTCAAAAAAAAAAAATTCTTTAATTAATATTATATTAGTTATTTCAAACAATCCAGATGCTGAGGGACTAAAATATGCATCTAGATCTAAAATAAAGATTTATGGAATTAAAAATAAATCAAATTTTGAAAATAAATCAATTAAATTACTAAAGAAATATAATATAGATTTAATTTGTTTGGCTGGATTTATGAAAATCTTGTCAGGTAATTTTATCAAAAAATTTTCTAAACCAATATTAAATATTCATCCATCACTTTTGCCAAAGTATAAAGGATTAAATACACATGAGAGAGCAATTAAAAATAAGGATCGATTTGCAGGAGCATCAATTCATAAAGTAACAGAAAAATTAGATTCAGGTAAAGTTATTTTACAAAAAAAGGTGAAAATCCTTAAATCAGATAATGTAAAAAGTTTAGAAAAAAAAGTGCTTAAAATTGAACATGAAATTTATCCAAAAGCTATAGATAAGTTTTTAACTAATCTTTAAAAAAAAAATCTAACTCGATCTTAGCATTTTCAACACTATCTGATCCATGAACAGAATTTTTATCAATTGAAATACCATATTTTTTTCGAAGCGTTCCCTCTTCTGCATCTTTAGGGTTAGTTGCTCCCATCAATTTTCTATTTTCTAGAACAGCATTGTCTTTTTGAAGACTCATTACAACAATTGGTCCAGAAGATAAGTAACCACACAAATCATTATAAAATGGTTTAGACTCATGAACTTTATAGAACTTTTCAGCTTCTTCTTTAGAAATATGAATTTTTTTTTCTTTTAAAATATCAAATCCATTATTTTTAAATTCATTTTTAATCTGATCTTGCAAATTTCTTTCAACAGCATCTGGCTTAATTATCGATAATGTTTGTTCAATATTACTCATAATTCTCCTCTATAAATTTGTTTAATAATCTAACACCATATCCAGTTGCGCCACCAGAATTCAGTGCTCCAGCATATTTAGAAAAAGCCATTCCAGCAATATCTAAATGCGCCCAGGGTGTTTTATTAATTATAAATCTTTGTAAAAATTGAGCCGCAGTTGTTGACCCAGCTCCTCCAACATAATTAATATTTTGCATATCAGCATTATTTGAATTCATTAATTTGTTATAGTTCTCATGAAGTGGCATTTCCCATACTTTTTCTTCTACATGTTCTCCAGCATCAAAAAGTTGTTTAGACAATTTTTTATTATTTGACCAAAGCCCGGCATATTCAGATCCAAGAGCAACAATTATTGCTCCAGTTAATGTTGCTAAGTCAATAATTAAACTTGGCTTAAATTTCTTCTCAGTGTATGTAAGTGCATCTGCTAAGACTAGTCTTCCCTCAGCATCTGTATTTAAAACTTCGATTGTTTGTCCGCTGTAAGATTTTACAATATCTCCAGGTCTTTGTGCATTTGCACCTGGCATATTTTCAACTAATCCAACGACTCCAACTGCATTAATTTTTGATTTCCTTAAAGCTAGAGTTTTCATAAGACCAACTACAGTTGCTGAACCCGCCATATCATATGTCATATCTTCCATAAATTTTGCAGGTTTGAGTGAAATTCCACCAGTATCAAAACAAACACCTTTTCCAACGAAGGCTAAAGGTTTTGATTTATTTTTATTTCCATTCCACTCTATTGTTACCATATAAGAACCTCTGATACTTCCTTGTCCGACACCGAGCAATGCGTTAAAACCTAATTTTTTCAATCGCTTTTGGTCATATACGGTTACTTTTAATCCAAACTTTCTTAATTTAACAATTCTCTTTGCGTATTCATCTGGGTGCAAAATATTACCAGGTTCAGAAACTAAATCTCTAGTAAGAAAAACCCCTTCCAAAAGAGCATTTAATTTATTTCTTAATAAATTTTTTTGTTTAGTGTTACTGCCAACAACACTTAAATTTATATTAACATTTTTTTTCTTATCTGTTTTATAAAGATTAAAATTATATGACTTAAGTTGTGCTCCATGAAGAAACTTTTCTAATTGTACATTAGTAAAAGAATTATTTTCTATATTTATAAATGAATTCTCTTTTTTATTTTTCTTTAAATAAACAAATAATTTCGAACCAAGTTTTTCAAAATCTAAGGAAACCTTTGATTTTGAACAATTTACAAATACATAGCTTTTGTTGTTGTAATCTCTTGCAAGAAAATTCTCCTCAATAAAAAGTTTATTATTGAAAACTGATTTTGCTAATTGTTTAATCTCTTTGCTTTTTATAACTTTTTGAGTTAGTAGAATAATCTCGTTATCTTTTGCGATTTTTGGGACTTTATTTACAAAATTTAAATTTAGCTTCATTTTTTTGAAATTTTTATTAGATAATGTTGTATATTTATTAAAACAAAAATTTCAATGAATAAATTAATATTTCGTAAATTTTCCTTTGATATACTTAATTTCTTTTTAATAGCATCTTTTAGTATTACTTTTATCGTTTGGATAATCCAGGCTGTCAATCTTTTGGACCTGGTGTCTGATGATGGACATAGCTTAAACGTTTATTTTTACTATGTTTCACTAAATTTGCCAAAGATATTTAGTAAAATCATAATTTTTGTATTTTTCATATCAGTTTTTTATGTCATTAATAAATATAACAATTCTAATGAGTTACTAGTTTTCTGGAATAATGGAATACAAAAAATCAAGTTCATAAATTTTATATTAATTTTTTCGCTAATGTTTTTAATTATACAATTAGCTTTAAATTTGTTTATTGTTCCAAAATCTCAAAGCTTAGGAAGACTTTATATAAAAGAATCTAATATAGACTTTTTACCTAAGTTAATTTCAGAAAAAAAATTTATAAATGTTATGAAGAATCTTACAATTTTTGTTGAGGAATACAAAAAAGATGGAAAACTTAAAAAAATCTATATTAATGAAAAAATAAATTTAGAAAAGTCTAAAATCATAGTTTCCGAAAGTGGAAAAATTGTAAAAAAAAATGATAAATATATTTTAAAATTATTTAATGGTGGGATAACAAATATAAATAAAAACAATGCATACACATTAAATTTTTCTGAAACTGACTATGATCTATCTGAGTTTTCAACTAAAACAATTACAATACCTAAAGTTCAAGAATTAGACTCAATTCAAATGTTTGGTTGTTTAAAAGATGTTTTTCAATCAAAAGAATTAAATAAAAATAAAGTTATTAGTAAATCTGAATATAAAACGTGCAATGGTAGGACTGTTAAATCTTTGAGCGAGGAGTTATATAAAAGATTTGTACTACCATTTTATACACTTATAATTTCTCTTACAGCTGCAAGTTTGGTAATCGAACCAAAATCAAAATATTTTATGAAGTTTCACAAACTAAATCTTTTTTTAATAGGAATTTTTGTAATTATTTTATCACAATTAAGTTTAAAATTTTTTTTTAGATTCTATAAATATTTTATATCTAATTTTATTTTTACCAATAATTTTAGTATTTTTTTATTATATTTTACTGCTCATATTTACAAAATTTAAATTGAATTATCTATGATATTAAAACGATATGAAAACTATTTGTCGAAACTTTTCTTAAAAAATATTTTCATAATTCTTGTAGTATTTATTTTCTTAAGTTTTTTTTTAAATATTTTTGAAGAGATTAAATATTTTGAAAATAAAGAAAATGAACTTTATTATCCAATAATTTTAACTATATTAAACATACCCTCAATTATCTTTGAAATTCTCCCTTTTATATTTTTATTAGGTGTGATGTTCTTTTTTATTAATCTTTATGAAAACGAAGAAATTGAATTACTTCGAAGTAATGGAGTGAATAATTTTAAAATTACTTTTATAATTTCTGCAGTTTCTTTGTTTGTAGGTATATTGCTGATTTTTGTTTACTATACATTTTCTGCAAATTTAAAAAGTTTATACTTGGGTATGAAATATAAATATGCAAATGATGGGGGCCATTTAGCGGTTGTAAATGAAGGTGGGTTATGGATTAAGGAAAAAAACAAAAGTGGCAATAAAATTTTTATTATAAACGCTAAAACTTATAAATTTAATAATCTAGAAAATGTTGAAATAATAGAGTTAGACAAAAATTATAAATTAATAAATACTATTGTCGCAGAGAAAGCGAATATAATTAGAAAAAATTGGATACTTGCTAATGCAAAGATTTACTCAAAAGAAAAAAAAAGTGAAACATTAGAAAATTATAATTATACATCCAATTTTAATGGAAAAATAATATCTAATTTATTCTCAAATTTAGATTCATTAAATATTTTACAACTAAATAAACTTAAAAGAAACTATGAAGCTATTGGATATTCTGCAACTGAGGTTAGACTGCAACTTAATAAAATATATAGCATACCATTTTACCTTACACTCACTACAATAATAGGTGCTTTGCTAATGTTTAAACTTAATTTTATTAAATCAAAATTCTTTTTAATAGTAATAGGTGTATTAGTTTCAGTTATTTTTTACTATATTAATTATTTTTCAATTTTATTTGGTAAAAATGAAACATTGCCAGTAGAAGCTTCAGTATGGTTACCTCAAATACTATTTTTTTTAATGTGCTCTTTAGGACTGACTAAACTCAATGAAAAATAAACTTTTTATAAATTTTATAACATTTGTTCTGATATGTTTAGGCTCAAATTTAAAAGCAGAAACTATTTTCTTCGATTCAAAGAATATAAAAATTGAAGAAAATGGAAACATGATATTTGCAACAAAAGGACAAGCAAAAATACCATCAAGTAATTTAGTCATAGAAGGCGATAAATTTATTTATAATAAAATAAATTCTGAACTAATAGTTATAGATGATGTTAAATACTTTGATGATGAAAATAATATATATATTGAAAGTGATAAAATAATTTATAATGAAATAAATAATACAATATTCTCAAAAAGCGATACTTATATAAAAAGTGAAGCTGATTATGAGATAAATTCAAATGATGTCTTGTATGACAGAAATTTAAATAAAATACTAAGTAATGAGTATACAAACGTTAGTGATAAAAATTTAAACAATTTTCTATTTAAAAAAGGTTTAATTTTCGAACTTATCCCTGAAATTATTTTTTCTAAAGAGGCTATTGTAACCGATAAAAATCTTAATAAGTATTTTTTTAAAGAGTCTAAAATTAATTTAAAAAGTAACGAAATTCTTGGTAAAGAAGTATTGGTAGAGTTTGAAGACTCCTTTTTTGGTAATGGTGAAAATGACCCGATACTAAAAGGGAAAAGTATAACCTCTGATAATGATAGCACAAAGATTTACAAAACTGCTTTTAGTACATGTAATAAAGAAAATAAAAATTGTAGAGGTTGGGAGTTACAAAGTAAATTATTTACACACAATAAGGTTAAAAAGTTATTTGAGTATGAGAAGTCTTGGCTTAAGGTTTTTGATAAGAAAGTTTTTTTACATGCCATATTTTAATCATCCTGATCCCTCTGTTAAAAGAAAATCTGGATTTCTGAATCCTTTTTATAAAGGGTCAAATAATTTGGGATCATCGATAACAATTCCATACTTTTACAACCTATCAAATTCAAAAGATCTCACATTTAAGCCAAGAATTTATGTCGACAACAGTATTATTATTCACACTGAATATAGAGAAGCTTTTAAAAGTTCAGATTTAAAAACAGATTTCAGTCTAAATAGAAATAATAATAATACAAGTTCACATTTTTTTGCAGATTTAAATGGTAAGTTTGATGATTATACAAATTATGAATTAAAAGTCCAAAATGTTACAAATGATAATTATTTAAAAATACATGATATTAAAAGTTATACACCAATTATAGATAGTGATAGTTTATTAACTTCTCATTTCAGAATTGATAAAGAATTTGATGAGAATACAAATATTACAAGCACAGTAAGACTTTATGAAGATTTATCAAAAGAAGATAGCGATAAGTATCAGTATATATTTCCAGATTTCAATTTTAAAAAAAATATTGATTTAGATGAAAATTATAATGGTCAATTCAAGTTCTTTTCATCAGGCTTTCAAAAAGTTTATAATACTAACATTCACGAAACTCAGATTAACAATGACTTCAATTTTGAGTCCTATGATTTTTTCTCATCAAATGGATTGGTTACTGATTATAGTTTTTTGTTAAAAAATTTTAATACTTATTCAAAAAACTCAACGGTATACGAAGGTAAAAACGATCATGAAATTTTTGGAACATTTTTGCTTAAAACAGAATATCCATTAAAAAAAAAACTTGAGGAAGGAAACAATTTCTTAAAACCAGTTGCTCAACTAAGATTTAGCCCAACTAACGGAAAAAATATTTCATCAACAGGATCGAAAATGGACTATAGTAATATTTTTTCCCCAAACAGAATTGGTAGAAGTGATATGGTTGAAAAAGGCAAGTCCATTACATTAGGCTTAGAGTTTGAAAAACAAAATCTTAGCAATGAAAAGATACTTGGCCTAAATATAGGCAATATATTTAAAGATAAAAAAAATGAAGCTTTGCCAAACAAATCAAAACTTAATCAAACAAGATCTGATATTGTGGGAGACATATTTTATAAATTTGATGATAAATTTGAACTAAATTATAATTTTTCTTATGACAGAGACTTGGATTTTTCAAATTATGACGCGGTTAGTGCTAAATTTGGTATTAACAAAGTGGTTACAACTTTTGATTATATTTCTGAAAATCATGAACTTGGAAATTCAGAAATATTAAAAAATAATACTCAAATAGAATTGAATAAAGAACACTCACTTAAGTTTGGTACTACAAAAGATCTAAAAGATGACTTTACCCAGTTCTATAAACTTGCTTACAAATATGAAACAGATTGTTTGTCTGCTTCATTTGAATATGAAAAAAAATTTTTTAGAGATGGTAGTTTAGTACCAGATGAAAGTTTATTTTTTTTGATAAGATTTATACCTTTTGCAGATATTAGAGGATCAGCAAATACAATTTTTGATAACTAATGAGTAAAATTAAAATAACAATTTTTCTCATATTAATTTCTACATTTGTTCAATTTTCATATTCAGATACAATAGAAATAAAGGTTAAAATAAATGATCAAATTATTACTAACTTAGATATTGAAATCGAAAAAAAATATCTTTTATTTTTAAATCCAAAATTGATAGAATTAGAAAGATCTAGAGTAGAAGATTTAGCAAGAAACTCCTTAATAACTGAAATTATTAAAAAAATCGAATTAGAGAAGTTTTTTGATTTTACTAAGAATAATCACTTAGTAAACAAAATAGAAAAACAGTTAATCAAGAGGAGAAATATTAGCAATGTAGAAGATTTTAAAAAAATTTTGAAAAGTAAAGACTTGAATTATTTTATAGTAAAAGAAAAATTATTAATAGAAACTTTATGGAATAAATTAATTTATGATAAATATAAGGATAATGTAGTAATCAACAAAGAAGAATTAAGAGAAAATATAATTATAGAATTTAATAATAACAAAAAAAAATTTGCTTACAACTTATCGGAAATAGTTTTATCAAAAGATGTGAGTGAAGCCTTTGATGAAAGATTATTAAAAATTGATAAAAGTATAGAAAAAGTAGGCTTTGAAAATACTGCAAACATTTATAGTATTTCAAGTTCATCAAAAAATGGTGGCTTGATTGGATGGGTTAATGAAATTCAAATCTCAAAAAAAATTAACGAAAAAATTAGAAAATTAGAAGTAAACCAAATTACTGAACCTATAGAAATTCAGAATGGATATATTCTGATAAAAGTAAATAATAAAAAGCAAATTCAACAAGATATTAATATTGATAATGAGTTGGATAAACTAATCAGTAAAGAAATGAACAGACAATTAAGTAATTTTTCAACAATTTTTTATAAAAAATTAAAAAAAAATATAGAAATAAATGAATATTAAAAAAATTTTAATTATATTAGGAGAGCCAAACTCAACATTTTCTGAAATTTTATTGAAATATTTTAATTCAAACAATTTTAAAAATACAAGTAGTAAAATAATTTTAATTGGAAGTTTTGACTTATTAAGTGAGCAAATAAAGTTTTTAAAATATAAAAATAGATTGAATAAAATCTTGGATGTAAATCACGCCTTAAAAAAAAAAATTAATATGTTAAATGTTAATTATAAATTTAATAAAGCATTTTCAAATATTTCAGATAAATCAAATAAATACATAGAAGATTGTTTTAAATTAGGTTTAAAAATTATGAAAAAAAATAAGTCAATAGTATTAATAAATGGACCAATATCTAAAGAGAATTTTTTAAAAAAGAAGTTTCCAGGAATTACAGAATATGTTGCAAAAAAAACAAATTCTAAATATCCTGTCATGTTAATTTACAATGAGAAACTTGCTGTCTCTCCTTTATCCACTCACATACCAATAAATAGAGTTTCAAAATTTGTTAAAAAGACAAGAATTATAAATAACGTTATTAAGATAAATAATTTTTACAAATCAAAAATAGGAAAAAAACCAAAAATAGCTGTGCTTGGTTTAAATCCTCATTGTGAAAGTATTAACAAGATTAGTGAGGAGAAAAATGAAATCATACCTGCTGTAAAATATTTGTTTAAGAATAAAATTAATATTTCAGGTCCGATACCTGCTGATACCTTTTTTTTAGATAAAAATATTAGAAAATTTGACGTAGTGATTGGCATGTATCATGATCAAGTATTAACACCGGCAAAAACTTTATTTAAGTTTAATGCAATTAATATAACAATTGGTTTACCTTTCATTAAAATAACACCTGATCATGGTCCAAACTTTGAAATGATTGGAAAAAATAAATCAGACCCTTCATCAATTTTTTATGCTTTAAATTTTATAGAAAAAATTAAATGAATTTTGGCGCAAAGAAAAGTTTAGGGCAAAATTTTCTTAATGATAACAATGTAATCAAAATTATTGCTGATATTGGAAACATTGATCGTAATGATTTTATTTTAGAAGTCGGGGCTGGAACTGGAAATCTCACAGAAAAAATTTTAGAACAATCACCAAAAAAAATTTTTGTAATAGAAAAAGATCAAAGATTAGCTTTATATTTGAACGAAAAATTTGGTGACAAAATAAATATATTTAACGAAGATATGATGACGTTTGAATACGAAAGATATTATAAAGATAAATTAATTATATTTGGAAATCTCCCATATAATATTTCAACTCAAATATTAGCTAAATGGATAAGAATTAAAAATTTAGATAGTTTCTGCAAAAAATTCATACTTATGTTTCAAAAGGAAGTTGCAGATAGAATAATAGCAGAAACTAATACTAAAAATTATGGAAGATTATCAATATTATCTAACTGGAAAATGAAAATTAATAAGATTATAGACATAGAGCCTGAGAGTTTTAAACCAGTTCCAAAAGTAAAGAGCACATTGTTGGTTTTTACTCCCAAAAAAAATTATTATAATTTAAAAGATGCAAAAAACTTAGAACATGTAACTAATATTTTTTTTAGTCAAAGACGTAAAATGATTAAAAAACCTTTGAAATTTTTATTTAAAAACTACGTAGAAATTTCAACTAAGTTAAATCTAGATCTCACGCTGAGACCTCAAAACCTAAATAATCTTACTTATTATAAAATTTGTGAAATATTTGAAGCTTTAATTTAATAATTTTTTTATATGATTTTTTATAACTTGCTTATTATATTTTGATTTTTTTTTATTTTTTGCTTGGTTTGCTATAAAGCTTATTATTTTTTTATAACATTTTTCAATTTTATCATTAATTACTGTATAATCATAATCCTTCCAATGAGTAATGTCTGTCTTAAATTGTTTCATCCGTTCACTTGCAATTTTTTTATCTTTTTTATCTCTTTTTAATAATCTGTTAAATAACTCTTCTTTAGATGGTGGAAGAATAAAAATAGTTATTATTTTATATTTTAATTTAATATTTTTAATCTGCTGAGTTCCCTGCCAGTCTATATCAAAAATAACATTTTTACTTTTTTCAAGTTTCTCCACAACATTTTCTTTTAGGGAGCCATAATAATTTTTAAAAACTTTTGCATATTCTAAAAATTTTTTTTGTTTTATGAGTTTTTTAAATTCTTTATCTTTAACGAAGTAATAATGTTTCCCGTCTTTTTCATTAATTCTTGGCTTTCTAGTAGTATGTGAAATTGATATCTTAAAATTATTTCTTGAAGAAATTTTTTTTACTAGCGTTGTCTTACCTGCGCCTGAAGGAGATGATAATATAACGATTATCCCTGCTTTTCTCTCGGCCATTTATGTAAAAAATTAGTTAGCTTTGTTCTCTATAAATTTTACTGCATCTCCAACAGTTAAAATTTTTTCAGCATCGCTATCAGATATTTCAGATCCAAACTCCTCTTCGAAAGCCATTACTAATTCGACTGTATCTAAACTATCCGCACCCAGATCATCAATGAAACTTGATTCTTCATTTACCTTTGCCTCATCTATGCCTAAGTGATCAGCTACTATTTTCTTTACTTTACTTGAAATATCATCTGACATTTTGTTCCTTTAGTTATTTTGTTAATAAATATTTTATAAACTTTGTCAACTAAAATACATGCCTCCATTAACATGTATAGTTTCGCCAGTTATATAATCTGCAAGATTTGAACTTAAAAAAATAACTGTATTTGCCACATCCTCTGGTTGACCAAATTTATTAAGCGATATCCTTGATTTTAACAATTCTGTATGATCTTCACTTATTTTATTTGTCATTTCTGACAATATAAAGCCTGGAGACACAGAATTTATCGTAATATTTTTTTTACCATATTCTAAAGCTAAACTTTTAGACATTGCTATAATACCTGCCTTTGAGGCTGCATAATTTGCTTGGCCAATATTTCCGGAGTGACCAACAACTGAGGTAATATTTATTATTTTTCCAGTTTTAGACTTTATCATTTTTCTAATTACATTTTTGCTTATCAAAAATGTTGAGGTTAAATTAATATCAATAACTCTTTTCCATTCTTCTTCTTTCATTTTTATTGATAAATTATCATGAGTAATTCCTGCGTTGTTTATTAAAACATCAATTCTATTTGATAAAATTGAACCACAATCCTCAACAAATTTATCTATATTTTTATGATCAGATATATCAAACTTCAATACATTTAAATTTTTATATTTTTCTTGAATTAATTTCAATTTCTCGTCATTTGTGCCTGTCGCTAAGACTGTAGATCCTGCAGAAATAAGTTTGTCCAGAATAGAATTACCAATAACACCTGTGGCACCCGTCAAAATTATATTTAAATTTTTTAAATCAATCATAAATTACCTAGGTTGTTAAGATCATCAA
>JACWEE010000013.1 GCA_014653665.1 Pelagibacterales bacterium SAG-MED34
GGTATATCATTAATAATTTTTTCTGGAATAGTTGCAGAAATACCAAGAGCATTAGTCACTACCTTTGAATTAGGTAGAACAGGAGCTATTTCAACATTAATGATAATTTTTATATTTATTTTACTAGTTGTAACAATTTTGTTTATTGTTTTTATGGAAAGAGCCCTAAGAAAAATTCTTATAAATTATCCCAAAAGACAAATGGGTAATAAAATGTATGGTGGTGAGTCCTCACACTTACCACTTAAAATTAATTCAGCGGGTGTAATCCCAGCGATTTTTGCTTCTGCATTATTGTTATTACCAGTTACATTTTCTAATTTTAATGTTTCACAAAGTGAAACTTTTTTAAATATCTCTTCATATTTTTCACAAGGACAACCGCTTTATATGATTTTATATGCATCAGGTATTATATTTTTTACTTTTTTTTATACATCAATTACCTTTAACCCTACTGAAACAGCAGAAAATCTGAGAAAGTATGGTGGCTTTATTCCTGGAATAAGACCTGGTGAAAGCACAGCTATGTATATAGATACAATTCTAACAAGATTAACAACTATTGGTGCATTATATTTAACGCTTGTCTGTCTGATGCCAGAGTTTTTAATTGCTAATTATCCAATACCCTTTTATTTAGGAGGAGCTTCTGTACTAATAGTAGTAGTTGTTGCAATCGATACTGTTACTCAAGTTCAAACAAGACTTATGAGCTCTCAATACGAACAGCTAATTAAGAAAACTAAATTTGGAAGATAAGTTTAGTGAATGTTATAATTTTTGGACCACCTGGAGCTGGAAAAGGAACCCAGGCAAATAATATCGTTAAAAAATTTAATTTGTATCAAGTCTCTACAGGGGATCTTTTAAGAAAAGAAGTTAAAAATCAAACCGAAATTGGCAAGGATATTGAAAATATTATTTCTAAAGGAGACTTTGCGACTGATGAAATTGTTAATGAATTAATTAAAAATATTGTTTTTGATCCAATAAAAAAAAACAAATTAATATTTGATGGTTATCCTAGATCATTAAGTCAGGCAGAAAACTTGGAAGTATTGTTATCAAATTCAAATCAAAAAATTGATTTTATCTTTTTTTTAGATGTAAAAAAAGAAACAATAATTCAAAGATTAGAGAAAAGAAAAATTTTAGAAAAAAGATCAGATGATACTATGATTACAATTTTAAAAAGATATGATACCTACATGGAAACAACCAAACCTGTATTAGATTTCTATTCAAAAAAACCTAGTTTTTTTAAAATCAATGGAGATGTAAAAATAGAGGAAATATCAGGTAAAATTGAGCAAATTCTATCTGTTTAAGACATTGACTTTGAAAGAACTTCTTATATAAAAGGCTAAATTTTTATCTCAATATTATGGCTCGTATAGCAGGTGTAAACATTCCACAGAATAAATTAGTTAGGATAGGTCTAACATATATTTTTGGTATTGGTGAGAAAAATTCAAATGATATTTGCAAGTCATTAGATATACCAAATACAAAAAGAGTTAATGAATTGACTGATGATGAAATTTTAAAAATTAGAGAATTTATTGATCAAAAATTTACTGTTGAAGGAGATCTACGTAGAGATACTTCATTGAATATAAAACGACTAATAGATTTGGCTTCGTATCGAGGCTCTCGACACAGAAAAAAATTACCTGTCAGAGGACAAAGAACTAGATGTAACGCTCGGACGCGTAAAGGAAAAGCAATTGCAATTGCAGGAAAAAAATTAACTCCACTCAAAAAATAATATGCCAAAGGATAATACAGATAATAAAGATCAAGTTAAAGAAAGTTCTACAAAATCTAAAAAAAGTTCATATTCAAAGAAGAAAAAAAATAAAAAAAATATATTAAATGGTATTGCTTATGTACAATCTACATTTAATAACACAATTGTTTCAATAGCTGATACTAATGGTAATGTAATATCATGGGCTTCAGCAGGTCAAAAAGGTTTTAAAGGATCAAGAAAGTCCACACCGTATGCCGCTCAAGTTGCTGCTGACTCAGCTGCAGTTAAGGCTTTAGAAGCTGGTATGAAGATTTTGTCAGTCGAAGTTAAAGGACCTGGATCTGGAAGAGAAACGGCTTTAAGAGCTTTGCAAGCTAGAGGTTTTAAAATAATTTCAATAAAAGATACAACACCAATGCCACATAATGGTTCGAGACCGCCAAAAAAAAGGAGAGTATAAATGGATACAACTGAGGTAAATATTAAAAATTGGAAATCACTTATTAAACCACCCAAATTAGATGTTAACCTAAGTGATGATAAATCTTATGCAAAAATAATAGCTGAACCACTTGAGAAAGGCTATGGTTTAACTTTAGGAAATTCATTAAGAAGAATACTACTATCATCTATAAGAGGCACTGCTGTCACAGCAATTCAAATTGATGGTGTTTTACACGAATTTACATCAATCAAAGGCGTCAGGGAAGATGTTACTGATATTGTATTAAATGTTAAATCCCTCGCTTTAAAGAGTAATTCAGAAACTACAAGTAAACTAATTTTAGATGCTAAAGGCCCCGGAGAAATAAAAGCCTCAAACATTACGACGTCAGCAGATATTGAAATATTAAACCCAGATTTAGTAATTTGCAATTTGGATGAAAATACAAATTTTCACATGGAAATGACAGTAAGTAATGGAAAAGGTTATGTTTCTGCAGATATGAACAAGCCTGAGGAACCACCGTTAGGTCTAATAGCAATAGACTCACTTTTTAGTCCAGTAAAAAAAGTTTCATATTCAATAAGTACTGCAAGGGAAGGTAAAGCCTTAGATTATGATAAACTTACTATGGAAGTGGAGACTAATGGATCTATATCAGCTGAGGATGCAGTTGCTTATTCTGCTAGAATTTTCCAAGATCAACTTGGAATGTTCGTTAACTTTGACGAACCGCAAGAAGTAATTGTAAGAGAACAACCAACAGAACCCGAATTTAATAAAAATTTATTAAGAAAAGTCGACGAGTTAGAATTATCAGTTAGATCAATGAATTGTCTTAAAAATGATAATATAATCTATATAGGTGATTTAGTTCAAAAATCTGAAGGTGAAATGCTAAGAACGCCAAATTTTGGTAGAAAGTCTTTAAATGAAATTAAAGAAGTATTAACAGGTATGTCGCTTTATTTAGGTATGGAGATACCAAACTGGCCCCCAGACAACATTGCAGAATTATCAAAAAAACTTGAGGAAGCAATTTAATGAGACATAAGTTTGGTTATAAAAAACTAAATAGAACATCTGAGCATAGAAAGGCACTTATTAAAAATATGCTCAACTCTCTTGTAAAATATGAGCAAATAACAACGACATTGCCAAAAGCGAAAGTTTTAAAACCACAAGCAGATAAATTAATAACTTTAGGTAAAAAAGATAACTTGCAAAATATAAGAAGAATTATTTCTAAGCTTCAAGATGAAGGGTCTGCAAGCAAAGTTCGTAAAACTTTATCTAAAAGGTATGAAAACAGAAAAGGTGGTTATACAAGAATAATAAAAGCAGGTTTTAGATATGGAGATAATGCTCCAATGGCAGTTGTTGAATTTGTTGATCGTGATGTAGAAGCTAAAAAAGTGGATAAGAAGAAAACAGAAAAGATTAAAGAAGCAGAAAAAAAAGCAGATACACCTAAAGAAGCAACCGCTTAATCATATAAATTATGAAAAAGTCTATCAACGTAGATAATACGTTTTCTGGAATGCGTATTGATAGATTTTTGAGAAGACATTTTGACTCAATTCCACAAAGTTTGATCGAAAGAAATCTAAGAAATGGCAAAATTAAACTTAATAATAGAAAAATAAAAAGTTCAACTAAAGTTAAAAACAACGATCTTATTGAATTATTCAATTTTGATATAAAAAAAAGCGTTATTGTCAAAAAAAGAAAAGTTTAAACCTTCAAATACTATAATAAAAGAAAATGAGGATTTTATTATTGAGAATAATGATAATTTTATTGTACTTAATAAGCAGGCAGGTATATCAGTTCAAGGTGGAACAAAGTCAAAAAAAAATCTGATAGATATTTTTTCAAAAAGTGAAATATTTAAAGATGATAAACCTTATTCAGTTCATAGATTAGATAAAGAAACTTCTGGTGTTTTTTTAATTGCTAAAAATAGACCTACTGCGCAACTTCTTACATCTCTTTTCAGATTAAGAAAAGTTTATAAGACTTACATAGCAATATGCCATGGTGAGATTAATATTAACGAAAAAGGTATTCTAAAAAATAATCTTACCAGATATGAAGAAAGAAAAAAAATTATTGAAAATGCTGAAACTCACTATGAAATTTTAGATAAAAATACAAATTCTACATTTGTTCAACTAAAACCCATTACGGGAAGAAAACATCAATTGAGAAAGCAATTATTTGATATTGGACATTCAATTATTGGTGATAAAAAATACAATTCATTAAAAGAACAAAAAAATAATAAAAATCTTATGCTTCATTCATATGAGATTAAATTCAAGATTAAAGATAACAAATATACATTTAGAGCAACACCTCCTGATTATTTTAGAAATATGTTAAAATCAAAAAGACTCAATTTTTAATTTCTTTCAAAAAATTTTTAATTAGCATATCAGATATATTGGTATATTTTTGGTCTTTGATTTGCATTAAATTAGTAACTTTTCTATCCTTAATTCCACAGGGAATTATTTTTTTGTAAACATCTAAGTTATTTGAAATATTTATTGCAAAACCGTGAAATGCAATCCACTTCTTCACTTTAATACCAATTGCAGCAACTTTTTCAGCATGTGTTTTGTTATTTAGTTTTCTCTTATACCAAATACCTATATTCTCTCTGTCAGCGTATGTGTTAATTTTGAATTCTTTCAGAGTTTTAATTATTGTATTTTCTATTGATGTAATAAGTTTTCTAATATTTCTTCCACGTTGATTTAAATCAATTACAAAATAAAAAATTAGTTGACCGGGGCCATGGTATGTTATTTTTCCACCTCTGTTAGTTTTGATTAATTCTATCGATTTATCAATTATTTCACTTTCTTTATAACTAGCACCTCCTGTAAAAACTTTCTTATGCTCAAGTATCCATATTAGCTCTTTATTCTTTTTTAAATGAATTTCTTTCAATCTTTTTTCCAATAAATAAATAGCATTTTCATATTTTATTGGTTTTATTGACTTTTTAATCTCTATATTCATTATAAAATTGTAATATTTATATTTTGCATTAATAGTCCCAACTAAATTATAGATAAATTTTATGACTTTAGTAAAAAAAATTAAAGATAAAAAAGTTAACTTTGAATTTAATAAAGAATTTATCAAGGTTGTAACAGATAAGATATCCTCTAATGATGCTGAATTTATAACTAATTCATTTAACGATATGCACCCAGCGGATGCAGCTGATATTATTGAGCATTTAAGTGAAAACGATAGGGAGAATTTAATTAAATTAAATAATTTTAAAGTTGATCCTGAAGTTTTTGTAGAGCTAAATGAGTCTATACAATCTGAACTAATTACTTATTTATCCTCTAAGTCTATTGTTAATATATTAAAAAATCTAGAATCTGACGATGCAATTAAAATACTAGAAAACGTTGATGAAAAGGATAAGAATACCATTTTAGGATCTCTTCCCCCAAAGGATAGATTTGCTCTTTTAGAAAGCTTAAGCTACCCAGAAGATAGTGCTGCAAGAATAATGCAAAGAGAATTTACTGCAATTCCAAGTAATTGGTCAGTAGGGCAAACAATAGATTATTTGAGAGAAAATAAAGAATTGCCTGAAGAATTTCTTGAAATCTTTATAGTTGATGAAAACTTTAAACCAATTGGGACTGTACCATCATCTAAAGTACTAAGAACATCAAGAGAGGCAAAAATGATGTCTTTAATGTCGGAGTCCCAGCTTTTAATACCTGTTGATATGGATAAAGAAGAAGTTGGAAATTTGTTTGAAAATTATAATTTAAGTTCTGCAGCTGTAATTGATAAAAATGATAAATTAGTAGGCATGATAGCTTACGACGATGTATTAACTGTACTAAAAGAAGAAGCTGAAGAAGATGCATTAAGACTAGCTGGTGTTGGAGACGAAGAAATAACTGATGGTGTTTTAACAAAAACTAAACGAAGGTTTAACTGGCTTTTATTAAATTTATTTACCGCTTTTTTAGCAACCTATTGCATAAGTCTATTTGGAGCAACTATAGAGCAGATGGTTGTGTTAGCTTTTTTAATGCCAATAGTAGCATCAATGGGCGGTAATGCTGGCATGCAAACTCTTGCTGTAACTGTAAGATCATTAGCTACACAAGATTTAACTAAGAACAACTTTACTAGCAATATCATAAAAGAATTTAATATAGGTATTTTAAACGGTATTATTTTTGCAATAATTAGTTCATTAATTGTTTATTTCTGGTTTAATGACATTCAGCTTGCTTTAATAATTTCAATTTCAATGGTGTTAACAATGATAGTTGCTGGGCTTTTTGGTATATTGATACCAGTAACTCTAAAAAAAATGAACATTGATCCTGCAATATCTTCAAGTGTTTTTGTTACTACAATAACGGATGTAATTGGCTTTGTATCTTTTTTGGGTGTTGGTGCTTATTTTTTATAATTAAAAGTTGTCAATTAACCTAACATTATTGATGTTATAAGCTATAAATAATCTAAATTTATTTTTAAAATTGTTTAGCTCAAGATTTTTTTCGTCTCTAAATTCTAAATAATCAATTTTAATATTATATTTTGTCTCCAACAAAATTTTATAATTAGGTAAAATAGAAGCTATTTCTGATGGTTGAAATTTAGATTTACGCTTTAATTTACGAAGAAATAATGCAATTTCTGATGCTATTTTCAGGTATTTTTTATTTAATAATTTATTTCGTGTAGATAAAGCAACTTTATTTTTTATTCTTACGGTGGGGCATGAATTTATTCGTACCCTAAACTTTTTTGAAAGAAATTTTTTTATTAGATATAGTTGTTGATAATCCTTTTCGCCCATATACAAATCTTTTGATTTGATAATACTCATTAATCTGTTCATAACATTAAGAACACCTTCAAAATGACCATTTCTAGATTTTGCACATAATATCTTGTCACTTTTTTTTAAATTAAATTTCTTGGATTTAAATCTATAAACATCTTTGGCATTGGGTGTGAATAAATAATCAACATTTAATTTTTTTAATATTGCAATATCTTTCTTCATATATCTGGGATAATTCTTAAAATCGCTTTTTTTATTAAATTGAGTCGGATTTATGAAAATACTAACAATTGTCTTACTTTTTTTCTTTTGTGAAGCTTTTATTAAAGATGAGTGACCAGCATGTATTCCGCCCATTGTTGGGACAAATCCAATATTTTTATAGTTTTTAATCTCTTTATTTAAATCAAAAATACTTGTAATTATTTTCATATTATAAATATATATTTATAAATAAGTTATCTTTATGATTAAACAAGCCATTATTCCACTAGCGGGACTAGGTACAAGGCTTTTACCTTTAACTAGCGTTTTTGCCAAAGAACTATTACCAATAAATGGTAAACCTGGCATAGAATATATTCTCGATGAGTGTATAGATGCTGGTGTTAGTGAAATAATTTTTATCATTTCTAAGAAAAAAGAAATGATAAAAAAATATTTTTATAATGATAATTTTTATAAATCACTAATTAAAAAAAAAAAAGACCCACGGATAATCAATGAATATAAAAAAATTTTAAAATATAAAAAAAAAATTAAATTTGTATATCAAAACAAACCTTTAGGTACTGGTGATGCGGTCTTAAAAACTAAAAAACATATTAAAAATAGCTATTTTTTAATGTTACTTCCAGATGATTTAATTATGAAGAAGAATTGTTCAAAAGATATGATCAAATTGCACAAAAAATATAAAGCTTCAGTCATGGCTAGTATGACTGTAAAGAAAAATAATGTAAACCGTTGGGGTATATACTCGGTATCCAAAAAAATTGATAAAAAAAATTTTGTAATATCAGATGTTATTGAAAAACCAAGTACTAGAGAAGCACCATCTAATAATGCCGTTATTGGAAGATATATATTGAGCAAAGATATATTTAAAATTCTCAAGAAACAAAAAAAAGGGAAAGGTGGTGAGATACACATTACTGACTCAATTAGAACAATGATTGATAATAAATTTTTATTCGTGGGTCACAAATTTACAGGTAAATATTTAGATTGTGGTTCAATGGATGGATATATTAAATCAACATTAGAAATAGCGAAATTATGAAAATTTGCATTATAGGTTCAGGTTATGTTGGATTAGTCAGTGGAGCGTGTTTTTCTGAATTAGGAAATAAAGTAACTTGTGTAGATATCAACAAACAAAAAATTGAAAACCTTAAAAGTGGAATAATTCCAATTTACGAACCTGGATTAGAAGAATTAATTAAAAGAAATGTGAAACAAGATAGGCTTCAGTTTACTACAAATTTATCTATATCTGTTCGAAAGGCTGATATTGTTTTTATTTGTGTGGGCACACCCACAAACAAGAAAACTTACAATGCTGACTTAAATTATGTTTTTCAAGTTGCAAATGATATTAAAAAAAATTTGAATAAATATAAAATTATTATAATGAAATCAACAGTACCTGTCACTACAGGTGATAAAATTGAAAATTTATTAAATTCAAAAAATAATAAAAATAAATTCGATGTAGTATCAAATCCTGAATTCCTAAGAGAAGGTGAGGCAATAAGAGATTTTATGTATCCTGATAGAGTTGTAATTGGTACTAGCAGCAAAAAAGCAAACAATATTTTAAAAAATTTGTATTTTCCATTAATAAAGAAAACTAACCGATATTTCCATACCTCAAGAAGAGCAGCAGAGTTAATTAAATATGCTGCTAACGCTTTTTTGGCTACTAAAATTACATACATAAATGAAATCGCAAATTTATGTGAAAAGCTTAAAGTAAATGTTAATGATATTTCTCTAGGAATTGGATTAGATGACAGAATTGGATCAAGATTTTTAAGAGCTGGACCTGGTTATGGTGGCTCATGTTTTCCTAAAGATACACGGGCTCTACTGTCAATTTCAAAAAAACTAAAAACAAATCTATCAATTGTTAAATCAACCGTAAAATCTAACGACTCAAGATACAAATACTTATTGAATAGAATTAGGGAAATATTAAAAAATAAATTTAAAGGTAAGAAAATAACCTTTTTAGGTGTCACTTTTAAAGCTGGCACAGACGATATGAGAGAGGCTTCTTCATTAAAACTTATTCCTTACCTAAATAAAAAAGGTTCTAAAATATCCTATTATGATCCAACTGGAATAAAACCAGAATTCAATAAAAAAAAAGTAATTTACTTTAATAATATACAAAGTGCTTGTAAGAATAGCGATCTGATAATTATCCATACAGAGTGGAATGAGTTTAAACAGTTAAATTTCAACAAAATTAATAATAAAAAAAGATTCAAAATATTTGATATTAGGAATTTGTATTCACCAGAAAAAATGAAAAAGAATAATATTGAATATTATAGTATCGGTAGATAGTTAATTAATTTCAAATATAGCATCAACCTCAACCGCAACACCAAGTGGCAAACTATTAGTACTTACTGCAGCTCTTGTATGAGCACCTTTGTCACCAAAAACTTTTTTTATCAAATCAGATGCTCCGTTAATTACTTTAGGTTGATCAATAAAGTCATCAGTAGAGTTAACAAATCCTACCAACTTTACACAAGATTTTATTTTTAATAAATCGCCATCACAAGCTTTTTTAGCTTGAGAAATAATACTTAATGCACATCTTTCTGCTGCTTTGTAAGCTTGCTCTGTATTAAAGTCTTTTCCAACTTTCCCTTTAATTAATGTACCATCAGCATCGATTGATATTTGTCCAGAAATATAAAGTAAATTTCCAGAAATTTTTGTTGCAACATATGAACCAACTGGATCAGTTGCTTTAGGTAAAACTAAACCCATTTCATTTAATTTTTCATCAATTGACATTATTTACTTTTCTTTTTCTTTTTATTCCTATCGTATTCTTTTCTTTTCTCAATTAAAATAAGAGCTTCTTCCATAGTTAATTCAATCGGGTCTTTTTCCTCAGGTATTGTTGCATTTAATGACTTGTATTTAATATATGGCCCATATTGACCTTTCATAATTCTCACAGGTTTTTTATCTTCAGGGTGTTCACCAAGATCTTTAATTAAAGATGACGAAATTCTACCAGGCTTTGCTTCTGCAATTAGAGTTACAGCTCTATTAAGACCTATACTAAAAATTTCCTCAACATTCTCTAAACGTGCTGATTTATTTTCGCATTTTAAATATGGTCCAAAACGACCAACATTTACTGTAATATCTTTATCATTGTCAGGGTTTTTACCTAAACTAATTGGAAGTGAGCATAAATACTTAGCTCTTTCTAAATCTATACTTTTGATATCAATTCCTTTGGGTATAGACACATTTTTCATATTATTGTCTTCTTTTTTTAATTTTTTCTTTTTCTTTTTAGTTTCTGCAACATCGTCAATTTCTTTTTCATATTGAAGATAGGGACCAAATCTTCCATTTTTTAAATATATGTCTTTACCTAAATCATTTTGACCAATTAATTTTGGTTCTGCTAGAGTCAATTGTTGAGCTGCTTTAGATTTTGAAAGAGGTCTTGTAAATTTACAATCTGGATAATTTGAGCATCCAATAAAAGCACCTCCTTTAAAACTATTTTTTAAACTTAATTGACCACTATCACATAGTTTACATTTTCTATTTATGTTACCATCTTTATCGACTTCAAAAATTAATGAGCCCAAGCTTTCGTTAAGCATATCCAAGACCTCTCTTGTTCGTTTTTCTTTAACATCTGTTACATTTAAATTAAAATCTTTCCAAAATTCTTCTAAAACTTTAATCCAATTTTCTTTACCAGCTGTTATATCGTCTAATTGATCTTCCAATTTTGCAGTGAAATCATAATCCACATATTTTGAAAATAATTTTTCAAGAAAAGCAGAGAGCAATTTACCTCTATCTGTTGGAAAAAATCTTTTGTTTTCTATATCTGCATAACCTCTATTTGAAATAACTGAAATTATACTTGCATACGTTGAAGGTCTTCCAATTCCTAATTCTTCTAACTTTTTAACAAGACTTGCTTCTGAATATCTTGGTGGTGGCTGAGTGAAATGTTGCTCATCTACAAAGTCTTTAAACTCTACTTCACCTTTGTCAACTTCAGGCAATATATTTTCATCATCTTTATTTTCATCTATTCTTGAAACTTTTAAAAAACCATCAAATTTTAAAGTTGAACCACTAGCTTTACATATATTTTTATTATCTTCGGATGTAATCGTTATAGTTTTTCTATCAAATTTGGCTGACTCCATTTGTGAAGATAATGACCTTGACCATATTAAGTTATAAAGTTTGTATTGATCTGTGCTTAAATATTTTTTCATATTCTCAGGAACTCTACTAATCTCTGTTGGCCTGATAGCTTCATGAGCTTCTTGTGCATTTTTTGCCTTTTTACCTGAATAATTTAATGGTGATGATGGTAAATATGCTTCACCATAATTTTGAGTAATGAAATTTCTAAAAGAAGCTACAGCGTCCTTTGATATATTTGTTCCATCTGTACGCATATAAGTAATTAATCCAACAGTTTCACCCTCTATATCTATACCTTGATATAGTCTTTGGGCGATTTGCATTGTTCTAGAGGCTCCAAAACCTAGTTTGCTTGATGATGTTTGCTGTAAAGTAGAAGTAGTAAAAGGACCAGAAGGGTTTCGTGTATAAATTTTGGATATTATATCTGTAATATTATATTTTTTATTTTTAATTAAACCTAAGGCATTATTAATATCTTCTTTATTTTTAAATGAGAATTTTTCAATCTTTTTACCATCTAGTTGTGCAATTGATGTATTAATATTTACATTTTCCTTTGTTAAGAAATTTAAGTTAAGTGTCCAAAATTCATCTGGTTTAAAAACATCTATTTCATGTTCTCTTTCTGTTAATAATCTAAGAGCAACAGATTGAACTCGTCCTGCGGACTTAGATCCTGGTAATTTTGTCCATAAAATTGGTGATATATTAAAACCTACTAAATAGTCTAGTGCTCTTCTTGCCATGTAGGCATCAACAAGTTCACTTTCTATATTCCTTGGATTGTCTATACCGTTTGTTACAGCTGTTTTTGTTATTTCATTAAAAACTACACGTTCCACTTTTTTATCTTTAAGAAGTTTTTTTTCATTTAAAAACTCTTTTACATGCCAAGCAATTGCCTCACCTTCTCGATCAGGGTCAGTGGCAAGGATAATTTTTTCTGATTTCTTAGCAGTATCTGCAATTTCTTTTAAATATTTTTTTGAGAAACTATCTACTTCCCAAATCATTTTAAAAGAATTTTCCGGATCTACCGAACCATTTTTTGAAGGCAGGTCTCTAATATGACCATAACTTGCCAACACTGTATAATCTGAACCTAGATATTTATTTATAGTTTTAGCTTTTGCAGGACTTTCAACAATTACAAGATTCATAATTAGCCAAACTACTTATAACTATTAATCTGTCAAATTAATAAATTTTACTCTTAGTTTCTTCTTTGTTTATTAATCTTTTAATATTTTCTCTATGTGTATAAAAAATCAAAACAAACATAACGATGAAAAAAATTATATTTCCCTGATTAATGATTAATAAGTATATTGGTATTGAAATAGAAGCAAATAAAGACGATAGAGATGAATATTTTGATATGAAAAAAGTTAAAATCCAAACAATTCCAAAAACGATTGCATAATAAATATTTATTGAAACCAAAATCCCTACAAAAGTTGCAACACCTTTTCCACCTTTAAATTTTAGCCAAATAGGAAATAAATGTCCTAAAAAAGCACAAAGAGCTGATATAAATACTAAATCTGGATAATTGAGCTTTATATAGAAAACAGGCACAACAGCTTTTGCTATATCTAAAATGAGGGTTAAATAACCTAATGACTTATTGCCTGTTCTTAAAACATTTGTAGCTCCAATATTTCCTGATCCTACATTTCTAATATCTTTTTTAAGTAAAATTTTTGTGAATAGATATCCGAAAGGAATAGAGCCAAATAGATAAGATATCAAAGCTGTTATTATATAATCCATTATTCAGATTTAAATAATTCTTCACCATTAACAAATGTACTTATTACTTTACCTTGAAGTTTTTTGTCTTCAATAGGTGTATTTTTTGATTTTGATATCAATTTCTCTTTTCTAACTACCCAAGGTTTATCTATATCTACGATACAAAAATCAGCATCATTTCCTGTCGACAAGTTACCTTTACCTATTTTAAGTATTTCTGCCGGTTTTGATGTTAAAGCTTTTATTATAGTTTCCAAATCTACAGATCCGTTGTGATATAATTCTAAGCTTAATGGTAATAAAGTTTCAATTCCAGATGCGCCAGTTTCTGCTTGAGCAAAAGTTAATCTTTTATTTTCTTCATCTTCTGGTTTATGATCAGAAACAATAACATCAATTGTTTCATCATTTAATCCTTGAACTAAAGCGTTTCTATCAGTTTCTGTTCTTAAAGGAGGTGATAATTTTAAAAAAGTTTTGAAATCACCAATGTCATTTTCATTTAAAGATAAATTGTTTATCGAAACACCACAGCTGAAGTTTACTTTATTTTTTCTTTCTCTGATTATATCTACAGAATTTGCAGATGAAATCTGAGAAATATGATACCTACAACTATTATATTCTAACAATGTTAAGTCTCTTTCTATAATTAACAATTCAGCGCTTATAGGAATTCCTTGGAGACCGAGTTTTGTTGCTATAATGCCATCATTAATCATTCCATCTTTTGATAATTCTGCGTCTTCTGCATGTTGTATTATTAAGGATTTTAAATCTGATGCTGAATTCATAATCCTATTCATAATTCTAGAATTTTGAACTGTTTTAACTCCATCTGTGAAACCAATTATTCCTTTACTTTGTAATAAACCAAATTCAGTCATATTTTCTCCCTCTGCTCTTACTGTTAATGCAGCCGTTGGATAAATATTAATTTTTGATTTATCTCTTCCTCTTCTTTTAAGAAAATCAACTATTGAGACATTATCAATTACTGGGTTAGTATTAGGCATTGTAACAACTGATGTTACACCACCTGATAAAGCAGCTTCACTAAGGGTTCTAAAATTCTCCTTATATTCATATCCTGGTTCACCAACAAAAACTCGCATATCTACAATGCCTGGAAATAAATATTTTCCATTTAAATCTATTACTTTTTCTCTAGATGGAATGTTATTGGTATTTACTTTTTTTCCGACAGCTTCAATTTTTCCATTTTCTCCAACTATTATTCCTCCAATTTCATTCAAGGAATTATGAGGGTCAATTATATTTGCATTTATAAAGTATTTCTTTTTCATTTATTCACAAAAAATCTTTAAGCAGGCCATCCTTACTGCTACACCTAATTCAACTTGTTCTTTTATTACACTTTTATTTATATCGTCTGCTAAGTTTGTATCAATTTCAATTCCTCTATTCATTGGTCCTGGATGCATTATTAAAGCATCGTCTTTAGCATATTGAATTTTATCAGGTGTTAAGCCATAGTACTCATAGTATTCTCTGTTAGATGATAGAAATGAGCTTGTCATTCTTTCATTTTGTAATCTTAACATCATTACTATGTCGCAATCTTTAACACCTTTTTTCATATCAGAAAAAATATTTACACCAAATTTTTCAATTTCATTTGGCATCAAATTTGTAGGGGCCACAATATTCACTTCTGCACCTAACATGTTTAGAAGATAAATATTTGATCTTGCTACTCTTGAATGAAGTATATCTCCACATATTGCAATTTTAAGACCTTCTATTTTTTTTCTTCTATTTATAATTGTTAATGCATCCAATAATGCCTGTGTTGGATGCTCTCTTCTACCATCACCTGCGTTAAGTACTGCACAATTAACTTTTTGAGATAGAAGGTTACAAGCTCCTGAGTCTTGGTGTCTTATTACAATAATGTCTGGGTGCATTGCATTTAAGGTCATTGCTGTATCAATTAATGTTTCACCTTTTTTGATAGCAGAATTTGTAATATTCATTGACATTACATCTGCACCCAATCTTTTTCCTGCTAATTCGAATGAGCTCTGTGTCCTTGTTGATGGTTCAAAAAATAAGTTTATCTGAGTTTTTCCTTTTAAAATATCGATTTTTTTATTTTTGCTTTTATTTAATTCTATGAACTTAGAGGCTTCATTCAGGATAGTTGTAACATCACTAACAGATAAATCCTGGATTCCTAATAAATGTTTTTGAGATATTTTAATAGCTTTTTTGGATTTAGTTGCCATTAAAATTAACTCTATAACTATATAGTATTAACTATGCAACCATTAATTTTGAATAAAATCCAAAGCACCTTGTAAAATAAAAGCTGCTGCAAACTTATCAATATCTTTTTCTCTTTTACTGACATTTATATCTAATTCACTTGATAAATTGAAAGCACCAACAGTAGATAATCTTTCATCCCACAAAGACACAGGAATATCAATTTTATTCGAAATATTGATTGCTATATCTTTTGCTGATTGTGAAGATTTCCCGTAAGTGCCATCCATATTTATTGGATTGCCTATAATAATTCCTCTGATGTCATATTCTGCAATAATACTTTCTAGTGCATCAATTAATTTACCTTGTTTAGAATTATCTAAGGTTTGAAGGGGAGTGGCAACTTTTTGATTATAATCACTTATCGCAATCCCAATCCTTTTTGTGCCTAAATCTATACCCAATAATCTTGAACCACTTGATAATTTGTTTTTGAATTCATTAATTGTGATCATATTGTATATTTTTAACTTAAGTGGTAGTTTGCGACATTATTTTTTACCATATGACGATAGATCTTAAAACTGTAAAACACATATCAAAATTAGCAAGAATCTCACTCGAAGAGAAAAAAGCTGAAAAATTGGCAGATGATATGAATTCTATATTTGAATTTATTGAAAAATTAAACGAGCTAAAAACTGAGAATATTGAACCATTAACCTCTATAGCTGAAACAACTTTGAGATTCAGAGAAGATAAAATAACTAGCGATAATATAAGAGAAAAAATTCTTAAAAATTCTCCTGAAAAAAATGACGATTTTTTTGTTGTTCCGAAAGTAGTTGAGTAATGACAGATATAACATCTTTAAGTCTTTTTGAATTAATTAAAAATATAAAAGAAAAGAAAATATCATCAAATGAAGCTGCAAAATCTTTTGTTGATAGATCTCAAAAGTCAAAAAAAACTAAATGCATATGTAACTGAAAATTTTGAAAATTGTCTTAAACTTTCAAAAGAGTTTGATAACAAACCAAATTATGATTTAAAACTTCCAGGTATTCCAATTGCTGTAAAAGATCTATTTTGTACAAATGAAGTAAGAACAACAGCTGGAAGCAATATCTTAAATAATTTTGTTCCCAGCTATGAATCTACTGTAACACAAAATATATGGAATGAAGGTGGTATTTTGCTTGGCAAACTTAATTGTGATGAATTTGCAATGGGCTCATCTAATGAAACAAGTTTTTTTGGCAATGTTCAAAACCCAATTGCAAAAGATTTAGTTCCAGGTGGGTCATCAGGTGGTTCTTCATCGGCTTTAGCAGCTAATTTAACACCTGTAACAATAGGAACTGACACTGGTGGATCTATTAGGCAGCCAGCTTCCTTTACTGGAACTGTTGGTCTAAAACCCACTTATGGAAGCTGTTCAAGATATGGAATTGTTGCTTTTGCATCATCTCTAGATCAAGCAGGTCCGATGAGCAAAGACGTCAAAGATAGCTCTATTCTTTTAGAAGTGATCTCATCATTTGATAAAAAAGACTCAACTTCAATAGATTTTAAAAGAAATAATTATTCATCAGAACTAACTAGAAATATCAAAGGTATAAAAATTGGAATCCCAAAAGAATACAGAGTTGATGGGATGCCAGATGAAATTGAGAATCTTTGGAAAAAGGGTATTGAATATGCAAAAGATTGTGGTGCTGAAATAATTGATATTTCTTTACCTCACACAAGTTATGCTTTGCCTACTTATTATATTGTAGCACCAGCTGAAGCATCATCCAATTTAGCAAGATATGATGGTGTTAAATATGGTTTAAGATCTTCTGGGGAAAGTTTAATTGATATGTATGAAAAAACTAGATCAGAAGGTTTTGGAGAAGAAGTAAAGAGAAGGATAATGATAGGCACATATGTTTTGTCTTCTGGATATTATGATGCTTACTATCTCAAAGCTCAAAAAGTAAGGCAGTTAATTAAAAAAGATTTTGATGAAGCTTATAATAAAGTCGATGCTATTTTAACACCTTCAACGCCTAGTTCTGCATTTAAAATAGGAGAAAAATCTAATGATCCAGTTTCAATGTATTTAAATGATATATTTACTGTTCCAGTAAACCTTGCAGGTTTACCTGGGATTTCAATACCAGCAGGTAGGGATAAAAATAATTATCCATTAGGTTTACAAATAATAGGTAAACCGTTCGATGAACAAACAGTTTTAAATATTGCTTATTCAATGGAGGAAAAAATCAATTATAAAAATAACATAACTGATTGGTGGATGTAATAATGTCTAAAAATAATTCGGAATATTTAATAGAAAGAAATGATAATATTTATGAAGTTGTTATAGGACTTGAAGTTCATGCCCAAGTAACATCAAATTCAAAACTTTTTTCATCTTCTTCTACAAAATTTGGTGCTGAACCTAACACTCAAGTAAGTTTAGTTGATGCAGCATTTCCAGGAATGCTTCCAGTAATTAATGAATATTGTGTTAAACAAGCTATAAAAACTGGTATTGGTTTAAAAGCTAAGATCAATAATAAGTCTGTTTTCGATCGAAAGAATTATTTTTATGCTGATTTACCCCAGGGGTATCAAATTTCACAATATAAATACCCAATTGTGGGTGAGGGCAATGTTATTTTGGATATGCCTGAAGGTCAAAAACAAGTTGGAATAGAAAGATTGCATTTAGAGCAGGATGCAGGAAAAAGTATTCATGATATTGATCCGAGTAATACACTAGTTGATCTTAATAGATCGGGTGTAGCTTTAATGGAGATTGTTAGTAAGCCTGATCTTAGATCACCAGATGAAGTAAATGCTTATATAAAAAAACTTAGATCTATTATGAGATATTTAGGAACTTGCGATGGCAACATGCAAGAGGGATCATTGAGAGCAGATGTCAATGTGTCTGTAAGAATAAAAGGCTCAACAGAATTAGGAACAAGATGTGAAATAAAAAATGTTAATTCTATAAAGTTCATGCAAATGGCAATTATTTATGAAGCAAATAGACAAGTTGATTTAATAGAAGAAGGTGAAGAAATAGATCAGGAAACAAGACTTTTTGATACAAAAAAAAATGAAACAAGGTCAATGAGGTCAAAAGAAGATGCTCATGATTATAGATACTTTCCAGATCCAGATTTACTTCCACTAGAAATTACGGATGAATTTATTGATCAATTAAAATCCGAAATCCCTGAATTACCAGATGACAAAAAGAAAAGGTTTATTGATGAGTTTAAAATTTCTCCTTATGAAGCAACTATATTAGTCTCTGATATTGATACAGCTAAATATTTTGAAGAAGTTGTTGTTAAAATGGGTAAAAACCGTGATATGAAATTAGCTGTAAATTGGATTACAGGAGAATTATTTGCTGTTTTAAATAATAAAAATATTGACATTGCTCACAGTCCAATAAGTGCAAAAAATTTAGCAAAATTGATTAATTTAATTAAAAACGGAACTATTTCAGGCAAAATTGCTAAGACAATATTTGAATTAATGCTGGATGGTGACATAGACCCTCAAATAATTGTAGAGGAAAAAGGGTTAAAGCAACAAAGTGATCCAAAAGCACTAGAGGCATTGATTGATAAAATAATCAACGATAACAGAGAAAAAGCCATAGAATATAAACAAGGAAAAGAAAAGCTATTCGGTTTCTTTGTGGGGCAAGCAATGAAAGCTTCTGGTGGAAAAGCTAACCCTCAATTAATTAATGAAATATTAAAGAAGAAACTTTAATTTTAACGAAACCTATAGTCATTATATAGTTAAACTTTATGGGTAAGAACATTGTAATTTCTGAAAAAATTGAAAAATATATTAATAATTTTAGTTTTAAACTAAGCCGAGTTCAAAAAGAAATCATAGATTATAATAATACACTTGGAACTGAAAAGAGAATGCAAGTAGCGATATCTCAATGTCATTTTCTCCATTTAATAATAAAAATATCTAATATAAAAAATGTGCTTGAGATTGGAACTTTTACTGGTTTAAGTGCACTTTCTATTGCTCTTGCACTTCCAGAGGATGGAAAACTTACTGCACTTGATAAAGACAAAGAGACAAGCAAGATTGCAGTAAGTTTTTTTAAGAAAGCTAAACAATATAAAAAAATTCAAACGATTGTAAAACCTGCACTAGATAGTTTAGATGAATTAAAAAACCAAAAATATGATATGGCTTTTATTGATGCAGATAAACTCAACTATAAAGAATATTATGAAAAATCAATTAAGATGATTAATAAAGGTGGTTTAATCATCATTGATAATGTTTTGTGGCATGGTGAAGTAGTAGATGAAGATAAAATGGATAAATTTACATTAAATATAAGAGAATTAAACGAGCATATTTCACGAGATGAAAGGGTAGAACAAATAATTATCCCATTGGGAGATGGAATGACTGTTTGTAGAGTTTTATAATGTTTAATATTTTTGGTTTTTATAAATTCAAAAGAATAAATAATCTAAAAAAATTAAAAAAAAAGTTAGAGAATAATCTAAAAGATTATGGAATTAGTGGAACAATAATTATTTCATCAGAGGGTGTAAATGGAACAATTTCAGCCAAAAATAATAACCTTTTAAAATTTAATAAACTTTTAAAAAAAATATTATCTATTAAAAAATATAATTCAGAAAATAATTCTAATAGTAAATTTAATCCATTTCATAAACCAAAAGTTAAAATTAAAAAGGAGATTGTTCCAATGGGTTTTAAAGTTAGAAACTACAAATACCCCAAGAACAACCTTAATCCAAGAGAATGGAATAAAATAATTAAAAAAAATGATACGGTTTTGATAGATGCACGGAAATCTTTTGAGTATGATGTGGGAACTTTTAAAAAATCTTTAAATCCAAATGTAGAAAACTTTCGTCAATTACCTAAATATTTAAATCAATTTAAAAAAAGTGAAAATATAGCAATGTTTTGCACTGGTGGTATCAGATGCGAAAAAGCAAATATTTATTTGAAAAAAAAAGGTTTTAAAAATGTATATGTTTTAAAAGGTGGAATTATTAATTATCTGAATAATATTGATAAGAAAAATAGTCAATGGAGTGGTGAATGTTTTGTTTTTGACAATAGAGTTTCAATAAAACATGGTTTAAAGCAGGGCAGTTATTTAGTTTGTAGTGGATGCAGAAAACCTCTATCTGTTAAAGAAAAAAAATCTTCTAAATATTTGGAAGGTATTCATTGTCCAAAATGTCACGATCACTTAACAGATGATCAAAAATCAAGATTTGCAATGAGACAAAAGCAAATATTACTTGCAAAAAAAACTGGCAAGAGACATATCTTTAAAAAAGAATATTAATTAAATTATAACTTTATGGATTTGCTAAAAGAAAATATACCTTTACTTGTTAGAAAACTCGCAATACCAGCAAGTGTAGGTACACTTTTTCAAACCTTATACAACATTGTTGATACTTTTTATTCAGGATTAATTTCACCAGAAGCACTTTCGGCTCTCAGTAAATCATTTCCAATCTATTTTATTATTGTAGCAACATCTATTGGAGTAACAGTTGGGGGAACTTCCTTGATAGGGAATAGTATTGGAGAAAAAAATGAAAAAAATGTCTCTTATTATTTTACCCATATTATTATTTATGGACTGATCATATCAGTTTTCATTACATGCATAGGTTTATATTTTGCTGAAAGAGTTTTTAACATAATGGGTTCGACAGAGGAAATTACAAATTTAGGTCTACAATATACTAATATTATGTTTTATGGATCATTTCTTTTTTTCCTTGTTGTATCACTTAACTCTTTATTACATGCAGAAGGAGATACTAAAACATATAGAAATGTTTTGGTTTTAAGTTTCCTGCTAAATATAATTTTAAATCCAATACTAATTTTTGGTTTTCTATTCATTCCTGCTTTTGGTATGATGGGGATAGGTCTATCAACAATTATAGCTCAATTTATAGCATTCGCGATTATTCTATATAAAGTCTTACAAAATCCAAGAGTAAAAAAAATTACCAAGGAATTTTTTATAATTAAATTAACATTCTTAAAAAATATATTTTTTCAATCAATGCCAATATCAATTGCCATATGTGGATATGCAGTTGCTGCTACATTTATATTTACCTATGTTGGTCAAACAAGTGAATTGGCAGTAGCTGGTTATGGTGCAGCTACGAGAATAGAGCAAGTTGTTTTACTTCCTATATTAGGAATTAATACTGCAATTATCTCAATTATAGCTCAAAATTATGGTGCTAATCACTTCGAGAGAGTGAAAGAGACTTATTTTGTATCTGTTAAATATGGCCTTTTATTAATGATTTTTTCTGGAATATTAGTTTATTTCACAGCAGATATAATACCAAGGCTTTTCTCTAATGATGAAACTGTTTTAGAATATGGACGTAGATACTTAAAAATTGCAGCATTTATTTTACCCGCATATCCAATTTTCTTTTTATCAAATGGTTTTTTTATGGGATTAAAAAAATCTAATTATGCAATGATAAATAATATGTTACGAAATGTTCTTGTTCCAATATGTGTTTTTTATTTAGCCAAATATCTATCTGCAGATTTTGATAGTTTCTTTTGGTTGTGGTTTATTTTTCAATGGACGCTTTCGATACTATTATTTAGTTATGTAAGTTATTATATAAAAAAAAAATTAGATAAACCTAGCGCTATCCTTAATCCACAACCATAAATCTTCTGAGAATGATCTTCTCACAAAAAGATTTATTTCATTTATTTCAGTATGATTAATAATTACATCTGAATGATTTAGCAATGTTTGTGTTACAGAATTTTTAGTATTTTTAAAATTATTGAAGTTAAAAGGAGATCCTGATGAAAGTAAATCAAAAGTCTTTTTGCCCTTTATATTAATACATATCCATTGATTAGAAACATCAACTATTGAGCCAAAATTTAATCTAGAAATTTCTTTAAAAAGATTATTGTAAACATTGTTATTCTCTTCATTAAAATATACTAACCATTCATCTGGACTTAGCCAAAGAGCATTAAATTGCTGATTTGATGAACTAGTATTTGGTTCAATTGGTAAGATAATTGATAAAATCTTTCCAACTTTTGTAAAAAATTCCTTTTTTTTTCCTCTAATATTTATTTTTTTAATTGGCTCAGATAACGTTAACTCAAGATCATCTAATGATTTTTTTTCAAAGTTAGGATATTCTGGATTAAGCATTGATCCTCTTGTTTTCTTTATCTAAAAAAATAAAATCTGAAACTGTTACATTGATATTTTTGTTTTCCATAGGAACAAAAAGTTTTTGACCTTTCATCTTTTTTCCACCTTTAACAACTGCTAGTGCAATCGATTTATTTAAATTAGGGCTAAAATAGCTTGACGTTACATGTCCAATCATTTCGACAGGTTTCTTGTCTAATTCAGAAACTATCTGAGCACCTTCTTCTAATATTTCATTGGGGTCATCTGTAAGCAATCCAACAAGCTGTTTTCTATCCTCTCTTATTGTATCACTTCTATAAAGTGATCTTTTACCTATAAAGTCATATTTTTTTTTACTAACTATCCAATCCATCTGAAGATCTATTGGAGTCATAGTTCCATCTGTGTCTTGACCAACAATAATAAAACCCTTTTCAGCCCTTAATAAATGCATTGTTTCTGTTCCATAAGGAGTAATTTTGTATTCTTCTCCTGCCTTGATACAGTTTTCCCATAATGATTTACCATATTTTGACTCTATATTAATTTCATAACTTAGCTCCCCTGTGAAACTTATTCTCATTATTCTACATTCAATTTTGTCAATTATTGCATCTTGGTAAGACATATGAGGAAACGCTTCATCACTAAAATCTTTATTAGGAAATAATTTTTTTAATATTTTTTTTGAATTTGGACCACAAATACTTGCTGTAGAATAGTGATCAGTAACAGAGGTTAAGTAAACATCTAATTCTGGCCATTCTGTTTGTAAATAGTCTTCAAGTTTAGAAAGCACATTTGCTGCGCCACCAGTTGTTGTGGTCATTAAATAATGATTTTCACCCAATCTTGTGGTTACACCATCATCATAAACCATACCATCTTCATTTAACATTAAACCATATCGGCATTTCCCAATTCCTAATTTTGACCAAGCATTTGTATAAACTCTATTTAAAAATTCAGAAGCATCAGATCCCTGAATATCTATTTTTCCTAATGTAGAAGCATCCAAAATTCCAGCACTATCTCTTGCAGCTTTACTTTCTCTTTGAACTGCTTCATGAAGATTTTCATTATTAATAGGGTAGTACCATGGTCTTTTCCATTGTCCAACATTTTCAAATTTTGCATTATTTTGAACGTGCCACTCATGAATTGAGGTTTTTCTAACAATATCAAAAAATTTTCCAACACTCCTTCCTACAATTGCCCCAAAAGTTAATGGTGTAAATGGTGGTCTAAAAGTAGTTGTACCTAAAGAACCCATTTTTACTCCAGCTGTATCAGCAACAATTCCTAGTGCATGCATATTCGATAATTTACCTTGATCTGTAGCCATTCCAGTTGTTGTATATCTCTTTACATGTTCTATCGATTTAAAACCTTCTCTAAGTGCTAACTTTATATCTTTCGCAGTCGAGTCATTTTGAAAATCTATAAAAGATTTAGTTTTACCCTCTGAAATAGTATTTGGTAACAGCCATATGTTTTTCTTCTCTGACTCTTTTGAACATAAAACTGAAATTTTATCAAAACCGCCTTCATTAATGTTTAAAAATTTTTTAACTTTATTATTTGTATTTTTAACTATTTCTTCTAGTTCAAAATCACCGTTACATGATCCAACATTTATATGATTTTCACTTTTTTCACTTGGAACAAATACTTGATCTATTTCTCTAAAATCTAATTTTCCTCCTGATTGTGTATGCATATGTACCATGGGTGTCCAACCTCCACTTATTGATAAACAATCACACTGAATTTTATGTTTATTTCCAGTAACATTCGACCCATCTTCTGATAAATTCATAATTTCTATTGATTTTATCTTTTTGTAGCCAAAAGTATTAACCACTGTAGAGTTCCAATATATTTTAATTCCTAGGTCTTCAGCATTTTTAACAATATTTGATGAAGATTTTTTTCTAATATCAACAATCTATTAAAAAATATAATTCAGAAAATAATTCTAATAGTAAATTTAATCCATTTCATAAACCAAAAGTTAAAATTAAAAAGGAGATTGTTCC
>JACWEE010000014.1 GCA_014653665.1 Pelagibacterales bacterium SAG-MED34
CGATATGGATAATCCCACCCATCAATTTCACAAGTGGGTATCAACTAATCTTGTGTAGGAAATGAAGATTTATGTATAGACCATTACCAGATGAGCTTACAATTAAGCATTCTCCTATTGAAGGGCTTGGTTTATTTGCAACTCAGGAAATAAAAGCAAATACATTTATTGGTATTACACACATTAGAGACGAACAATTCGAAAATAAATATATTAGAACTCCATTAGGTGGATTTTATAATCACTCAGATAGTCCAACAATTCAAAGACTGGTATCTAATGTTTTACCGACTTTAAAATTTGGTGATCCAATTGATCCAACTGTTAAGGCAAAAAAATTTAACGACAATGATGGATAAAAAGCCTTATGCTGATTATATAGTAACCCAATGGTTATTAGACTCTCAGCCTATCGTTGATTTCATTTCTAAGCAAACGATACCAGTTCATGTTGGAATAACTGGGCCCATGAAAATTTCAAGCTTGATAAAGTTTGCAAATATTGTTGGTGCAAAAAATTCCATTAATTTTCTTAAATCTAATTTTAGTAAGGCATTAGATTTATTGAAACCTAAAGACCCTAATGATCTAATTGGGAAAGTTAAATCGCATACTGATTATTTTCACATTTATACATTCGGCGGCTTGAAGGAAACAAACAAGTGGTTGAAGGAGAATAACTATGTCTAATGAATTTGACTATAGTAAACTAAGACACGTAACATCAGTAGATCAATCTGATAGAAAAGTGCCTTATAATTTAAGACAAAGCGGACCAACAAAAGTTGAAATGTTAATTTCAACTCGTGTAAGAAAATCACCTTATTGGCATTTGTCAATGAAAGCAGGCTGTTGGAGAGCAACTGTATACAATCGTATTTATCATCCAAGAGGATATGTAAAACCAGAAGATGGTGGTGCAATGGTAGAATACGATGCAATCGTTAATCATGTAACAATGTGGAACGTTGCTGTTGAAAGACAAATTAGAGTAAAGGGTCCAGACGCAGAAAAATTTGTTGACTATGTAATTACTAGAGATGCTACAAAAATTTCTCCAATGAGAGCAAGATATGTAATTCTTTGTAATGCATATGGAGGAGTATTAAATGATCCTATTCTTTTAAGAATATCAAAAGATGAATTTTGGTTTAGTTTATCTGATAGCGATATAGGTCTTTATTTACAAGGTGTAAATGCTGACGAGAGATTTAATGTAGAAATTGATGAAATAGATGTAAGTCCGGTTCAAATACAAGGGCCAAAATCTAAAGCATTAATGAAGGATTTATGTGGAGATCAAGTAGATTTTGATAATATGCCATTTTACGGTTTAGCAGAAGCTAAAATTGGTGGAAGAAGTTGTGTGATATCTCAATCAGGATTTTCAGGTGAAGCTGGATATGAAATCTATTTAAGAGAATGTACTTTATATGCTGAAGATATGTGGAATGCAGTTCTTGAAGCGGGGAAAAAACATAGTCTTATGGTTATTGCGCCTGCGCACCATAGAAGAATTCAAGCTGGAATTCTTTCTTGGGGTCAAGATATGGACAATCAACATAATCCTTTTCAATGTAACTTGGGTTATCAAGTTTCGTTATCTGGTAAAGGAGAATGGGATAAGAAGTCAGACTATGTAGGTAAGAAAGCTCTTGAAAAAATGAAAGCTGATTTAAAAGCAGGTCATAAACCATACAAACTTCAATTAGTTGGTCTAGAATTAGGTGGAAAACCAATTGAAGAGTATGCGCCTGATTTTTGGTTGATTTCTGATGAAGGTGGTGGAGAACCTATAGGTTTTGTTACTTCCCCTTGGTATCATCCTGAGAAAAAACAAAATATAGCCATGGGTTATGTTCCTTTTGACGGCACATTAAACGCTAATGGGTTTCCAAAAGGAAAAGTCGGAACTAAGTTTAAGGTACATTTACCTGAAAAATATTCTGAAACTCCAGGCAAACCTGTTGATGCTGTAGTGGTTGATATACCATTTAAAGAATCTTACAACGCTAATACAAGAGAAGTTGTAAAAGGTTAAATAACTTTAAGGGAGGAGTTTAGCTCCTCCCTAATTATAATGTTTGCACAATTTCTAGAAATTTTTTTTAAATCACTAAAATTAGATAAAAGCTTATATAGAGATAATAAATACTTTGGTGAAGCTGCAATCTATTTTGCTGGTCTTGTCATGATACTTGATGGTGTTGCAGGAGCAGTAGCAGCGAATTCAATTGTAAGAACTTCTATTGGTATCTCTGGCTTGACGGCTCTTTTAACATGGTTTGTTTGGGCTATTTTTATTTTTGTAATTGGAGTAAAAATTTTTCCAGATAAAGGGAGTAAAGTTCCTTTTAAAAAGATTTTAATAGCTGTGGGATATGCTCATGCACCAGGTTTAATTAGGTTTTTTGCAGTAACACCTGACTTAGTGTTACCAATAATTTTTCTTACTCAGTTTTGGATATTTGCATCTCTAATAATATCAACTAAACAAATTTTGAATTTAAAATCCAATTTGAAATCATTTGGAATTGTATTTTTATCTTTTCTAATAATAGCTTTTCTATCTATAACATTCATAATTAATAGAATGAATTCAATTCCAATTAGTAATATTAGCTAAAAAGGAAAAACAGTTTTAGATGTTCTGCAGGATTTACATATTTTAAAGCCAGTAAGGAATAAATTTTGAGTTACACTTTCATCTTCTTTTTTACATTCTTCACAAATATCATTTAAATCTGTTTCAAAATTCTTATTTAATTCTGTATCATATTCTTTAGTCATTATCTGTTAGTCCAGCTCCTGCTGTTCGTTCTCTCGATTTATCACTTTCATCAACGTAAGTTTTTAGTGATAAATTATAAATTTCAGACCAATCATCTTCAGTAAAACTATTTTTATTATCTAAAAATTTTAGGTTAATTTTATCTGATTTTTCCAATATGTCTCCTGTTAGATAATTTGAATAAATAGACTCATTAAAATTAAATAAAAATTCTTTACCATCCATCTGTAAAAAAATTCTCTTTCCAATAATTTCAGAAGTTCTACTTACAAATGATAAAAATATAAGTGGAAAAGCAATCTTATTTATTTCAATTTCATTAAATTTAGATATTGATGAAGATTGATCAAAAAAATTTAGTCCAGATAATATTGGACAATAAAAAGTCTTTGGAGTATTTGAAGCTGATATTTCATCTATATTTTCAAAATTACTTATTTTAAAAATTTTGTAGTATTGGTTTAAGTTTTTAAGACCTGGTAGACCAAACATTTCTAGTAGTCGAATATTTTTTCCGACCTCTTCGGATATTCCCCAAGAAAAGCCAATAGCTTTAGATGCTTTTTTTGTAGTTACTTCTATTTCACTAAAGCTTCTCATTTATTTATGATTTATAAATCCATTTATCATCAAAATTGCCCAATTCTGAGGGCAAAGGCGCTCCTTGGAACATGCAAATACGCAACCATTTATCTGATCTAGGATCGAACTTTATAGCTCCAAAAAATGATAATTTTAATCTTAACATATCAATTGGAACTAGTTTGGACCCAATTGTATTGTCTTGAATTTCTGAATAAGGAAACTTTTCAGCAATAAATGCTCTTCTAACAACATGTCTTAAATGATTATTATCTTTTAGAAATTTGCCAATTTTAGAGCTATTCTTTTTGGTAAATACAGCTTCGTAAAGTTTATTAATATCTCTTGCTATTGCTAATGGCTGTTCTAAATCAGATCCTTCATCAATATATCTATCCCCTATTCTAGGCTCCTCTTTATTTTTTGATATAAACCAAAAGTTTTGATTATTTTCATCTTTTAAAAAATCAATTTTAAGTATTTCAGAATATTTATTTTCTAATATATTTCTTAAATCCTCTATGGTTCTATCAACAGGAATATTAAAATGTTCTTCCTCATCAGAACTCATTTGTGTAATTAATGGATTAACTATGTCATCATATGGCTCCATCATCATAGATACAATATATTCTATACATTCATCATTTAAATTTTCTTCTGACCAGTTGTAAATTTGATTAAATTGATATGAATTTTGAAATTTAAAATCTTCTTTCATAAATTTTATAAACTTTTTTAAATCTTCAATTAAACCTTTGATTTTTGCTTTTTGAAATTCGCTATCTGTGTGCCAACTGGTTACATTCTTTAGAGATTTAATTAGGCAATTATAAAAGATATCAATTTCATTTTTTGAAACTTTCTTTATTTCTCTTATTTGTTTCAAAGCAGTTTCTCTCGCATATATCCAATTATTCAATAATGTAGGATGATTAACAATAAAAGGAGCCATACCAAGGCCAGTGGAATTTCCTATTCCTAAGTTCCTGCTAATAGCAGGATCTAATTCTACTGCTAATTTTGGATTTTTATTTTTTGCAATATGGTTAACCTGATCAAATGTAAATTGTCTAACGAGATAAACTAGCATCATCTCTAGTCTGAAAGGACCACGGATTTCTTCTCTTTTTTTTATTCTAAATCTATCTGCTAAGCCAAATTTTCCAGATCCATAAACTGCTGTTGTTCTATATAAGTAACCAACCTTTGATAAAATCTCTTTATTGGGTTGCTTTCCATTTGATAAACTATCAACCACATGATTGAAAACTCTTACTGACTTGTTGGCTCTTGATAATGTTAATTCCTTATACGAAAGCCTTCCCACCTCTTGTTTTGGAACATTATCGTTAAGTCTATCTATGTCGTCTTTTGATGGAATTCCATCAAATAAAGTAAAGGCAGCATCCCACTTAGTGGCTATTACTCTATCTGATCTTTCGTCATCTTTGATTTCGTTAGCAAAACAAATTAGAGAATATGTTCTTTTGTTTTTTGTAAATGAATAAACTGCTCTACCATGTCCTTTGTCATTTAATTGAAATAAATCTCGGCTATATTTCCAATCTTTAAATTCAGATAAAAAAGATCTTAGAAATGATAATTTTGATTGATGAAAAGATCCCAATTTAGATAGTTTCATCAAAAATTTTGGATCTCTTAATCTTATTTCCATTAATTAATTCCTTTATAAAAATTAAACCAATTATTTCCTAAGATTCCTTCTACTTCTTGTTTATTAAAACCAACTTTTTTTAATCCACTTTCTAAATTATCAAACCCTCTAGAGTCCAAAAACCACTCAGGTTGCTTTGGAAATCCAGGTTTTGTTTTACTTCCCTCTCCATAATTTGTACTTTTAGACCAAGTTCCATTTCTCATCCACTCAACAACGTTGTCAGGTTGGTTCAAACATAGATCTGATCCAATACCAATATTTTTTACGTCCATTATTTCTGCAGTTTTAGCAACCATTTCGCAAAAGCTTTCTAATTTACAATTTGTTCCATCTTTTAGATGATGAGAGTATAATGATAAACCTAAGATACCTCCACTTTCAGAAAGTTTCTTTAACAAGAAATCTGATTTATTTCTTAAAGCCTGATGCCAGAAAGAAGGATTAGCATGCGTAATTGCAATTGGTTTTTCACTTATTTCTATTGCATCCAAAGTACTTTTCTCTGCTGAATGGGACATGTCCACAACTATTCCTACCCGGTTCATCTCTTTAATTGCTTCTCTTCCAAAATTTGTGACGCCAGAATCGTTTTTTTCATAACATCCTGTGGCTAGAAGAGATTGATTATTATAAGTAAGTTGCATAAATCTGCAACCATGCTCATGAACTTTCTCTATTAAATTAATGTCATCCTCAATCGGTGAACAATTTTGAAAACCGAAAAAAATTGCTGTTTTATTGTCTGATTTAGCTTTTGTAATATCTTCAAATGTTTTTCCTAAAAATATTAAGTCTGAATTTTCTTCAAAAAATCTATCCCACTCTTTTACTCTTTGTAAGAATTCGTGATAATCTTCATGATATACTAGGGTAACGTGTACTGCATTTAATCCAGCTTCCCTATTGATTAGAAAAATATCTCTAGACCATTTACAATATTGGAGATTATCAATTCGATAGTTCATATTTAAAGACCATATAAGTATAATATAATTTGTCGACTAGTTTAAATTTAAAGAATATGCTAATCTATACTAATTCAAATTTATATCATGAAAAACAAAAAATATAGTCACAAGGTATCAATTGTTATGGGAAGTAATTCTGATTACTCAACCATGAAATTTTGTGAAAAAATTCTTAAATTGCTTAAAATTAATTATGAAATAAATATAGTTTCAGCTCATAGAACTCCAGAACGTATGTTTAAGTATGCAAAATCTGCAGAAAAAAATAATATTTCTGTGATAATTGCTGGAGCTGGTGGATCAGCCCATTTGCCAGGAATGATTGCGTCTCTAACAAGAATTCCAGTAATTGGAGTGCCAATAGAAAGTAAAAAGCTAAAAGGTCTAGATAGTTTATTATCCATTGCTCAAATGCCAAAAGGTATACCGGTTGGGACTGTAGCAATAGGTATTGATGGAGCTATAAATGCAGCTTTATATGCAGCATCAATTATTTCTACTTTTGATGACTCTGTTAAGAATAACCTGAACAAGTGGCGATCTAAACAATCAAAATCTGTCAGAAAAAAACCAAAATAAATGAACCAGCCAGTTTTAGGAATAATTGGAGGTGGTCAGCTAGGTAGTATGCTTTCTGAAGCTGCCAAAAAGATAGATATAAAAACTGTAGTACTTAGTGATGATCCAGATGCACCTGCTAAGAATTTTGCAAATAAGTTTATATATGGAAGCTATGGTGATTCAAAAATTATAACTGAATTTGTTGATAGCGTTGATTTAGTTACTTATGAATTTGAGAATATTCCTTTTGATATATTAAATGAAATAAATAAATCGAAGAGTGTCTTACCTAAACCAGAAATAAATAGTTTAATCCAAAATAGATTAACTGAAAAAGATTTTTTAAATAATAATAATATTAGAACAACTAATTATGCTTTAATTAAAAATAAAGACGAAATAAAAGAAAATGAAAATCTTTTACCTGGGTTAATAAAAACCACCACTCTTGGATATGATGGTAAAGGTCAATATAAATTAAATAGTTTAAATGACATAAATGAAGGCATTGATTTTACTAAAGAATATATTTTAGAAAAGTTTATTAATCTTAAAAAAGAAATTTCAGTTGTCATATGTAGATTTGGTAATCAAAAATATGAAATATATGAACCAATTGAGAATGTTCATGAAGATCAAATTTTGAAACATTCAAAAATTCCTGCCGAAATTTCAGACTCAATAAAAGAAAAATCTAAAGAATGGGCAAAACAAATTGTTGAAGAACTAGATTATATTGGAACCTTATGTGTTGAGTTTTTTATTGATAAAAATGAAAACTTGTATGTTAATGAAATTGCACCTAGGGTTCATAATTCTGGTCATCTAACAATAAACTCACACAATGTTAGTCAATTTGAAAATCATATTAGGGCTGTTTGTGGTTTAGAAAAAATCGATACGAAAAAAATATATAACGCACAAATGATTAATCTAATTGGTGATGATATAACAATTTATAGAAATAAAACTTTTAAAGAGAATGAGTTTTTTTACGACTATTTAAAAAAACAAGTAAAAACAAAAAGAAAAATGGGACATCTAACAATTATTGAAAAATAAATTTATATAGGTTGTATTAGAGAAATATTATTATTTGTTGGCTTATTTACATCTTTAGAAATTTCATAAAAAGAAAGTTTTGATTTTTGGGATTGTTTTAAATAATTTGAACCTGAAATTTCAATATTCAAATATTTATTAACATCAGCTTCATTTAAGATAACTGGCTGTCTGTGATGAATTTCTGTTACATTTGAACTTGCTTCTTCAGTAATCATGCAAAATTGATCTTCTTCATAAATACCTGCGATATAGATTAGCTTCTTGTCTTCTCTTAAAAAGTAATGGGGGATCTTCTCTTTTTCTATTCTCTTCCATTCGTAAAATCCATCAGCTACAGCAACACATCTTTGAAGTTTTATTAATTTTTTAAATGAAATCTTTTCATCAATTGTCTCTAATCTTGCATTAATAAGTGGTTTAAAGTCCTTTTTTTTGGCCCAAATAGGTACAATTCCCCACTTTAAGTTTTCAAGAGTATTTCCATTGTTATATTTCTTAATTACAGGAAGATTTTGATAAGGATGCGCATTATAATTTTCTGAGTCTTCGACGTTGATTGCAGTTTTAACCATTTTGCTTGTTTTTGAAACTGCATTGGTAATGACATATCTTCCACACATATTTTTTCGTATTGGTTTAATTTTTTTTAGATTATATGTTCATGCTAATGATTAAATCAATAGAAAATAACTTTGACCACCCGAAGGTAAATCATCTTTTAATAAAACACTTTATTGAATTAAGGTCTGTTTCTTCTAAAGGTAGTACTCATGTTTTAGATATTCCTGGACTTAAAGATCCAAGTATAAAATTTTGGAGTTTGTGGGATAATAATCATTTAATTGGATGTGGAGCCTTAAAATTTATTGGACAAAATCATGGAGAATTTAAATCTATTAGAGTATCTGATGATTTTAGAAATAAAGGTATTGGTAATAAAATAATCTCACATTTGATAATTCAGGCGAAAAAATTAGGTATTAAAAAGTTAAGTATTGAAACAGGATCTGGAAAATTTTTTTTACCTGCCAGAAAACTTTTTGAATATTTTAAATTTAGTAAATGTAAACCATTTGCTCATTATAAAGAGGATCCTAATTCTTGTTATTACACTTTAGATTTATAATTTTATGGGAGAAGAAAATAAAAAACCCTACATACTTTATGTTGCTGAGGCAATTTATTTAGAAATATTTAAAATTAAAAAACAGAATATTGATATTTCCAATATAGATGCAATTGAAAGATTTATAGGTTCTAAATTGTATGAAAAAGTAAGTAGTGGTAAATTTCATGATGAGTGGTTTGAGAAACTAAAAGAAAATGATTTTGTTGATGAGACCTCAGGAGAAAAAATTTCTAAAGAAGTTTTAAGGCTTTTGGATTTACAAAAAGAAGCAATGATTAAACAATTGATTAAATTTCCTGATTTGTACTATGCAAAAAGTCATTTTCCTTTGGAAATATCTCAAAGAGCAACAAATCATCTATGGAGAGTGTGCGAAAGTTATGAGTTGTGGTGCAAAGAAACAAAAAATAATAGTCTAATTAAATTAAACCTATTAGATTAAGAGTTAATGAACAAAATAGTTCAATTTATAGATTCAACACTGTTTGATTTAGGAAGACAATTTAAATTGTCTTATTTGCCTCCCTTGATGATTTATGTAGCAGCAGGTATATCCGGCTTAACAGGTATAGTTGGTACTTTCTTTGTAAAAGATTATTTGAATTTATCTGCAGCATTTCTTGCAGGTTTAGGTTTCTGGGCAGGAATACCTTGGGCTTTAAAAATGCCATTAGGGCATTTGGTAGATTTAATCTGGAATAAAAAAAATTACATGGTCTACGTTGGCGCCTCATTAATTGGAATAAGTTTATTAATAATGTATGGGCTAATAATTCATACAGAACAAATGTCATCTTATTTAAAAGTTGAAACTTGGTTTGTAATAAGCGTTCTTTTAGCTCCTATTGGTTATGTAGTTCAAGATGTTGTTGCTGATGCAATGACAGTTGAAGCAGTACCTTTAATTAATGAAAATGGTGAAAAATTTACAACAGATCAAGTTAAGATTATGCATACAACGATGCAAACACTTGGAAGATTTGCAATTATAGGTGGAACAGTTTTGGTTGCCCTTGCCAATGTGATATTATTTAAAGGAGTAGACAATCTTGAACAGGCTGAAAAAATACAATTATATGGATCAATATATCTTTACGCATTAATAATACCTATGGTTTCAATTTTAGGTGTTATTTTTGCAGTGTATTTAAAAAATAAAAAGAAAAAAATTTTAATTAGTCAGGGTCTATCTGGTGAAGAAGGTAATTTTAATCATGAAAAAACAAAAGTTAATTGGTGGATACTAGGTGGTAGTTTAATTTTTGTAGTTTTTACATTGAGTATCGGTTCGTTAGGATTGCCCTTTGCACAAGAAATTGTTTTTTTAGGTTCTATGTTAATCATTTTATTCCTTATGAATAAACTTATTAAAGAGTTACCTGAAAAGTTAAGATTTACTATAGTAGGAACTGCTATAATTATTTTTATATTTAGAGCCATGCCTGGACCTGGACCTGGCTTATCTTGGTTTGAAATTGATGAACTTCAATTTAATGAACAATTTTTTTCAATACTGTCTTTACTAGCTTCTATACTTACATTAGTCGGAATAATAATTCTTAGACCATTTATGGCAAAAAATTCTATTGCTAAAATAATTGTTATTTTATCAATTGCTGGATCAATATTATTTTTGCCAAGTGTTGGAATGTATTATGGATTTCACAACTGGACCTCCTCGTTAACAAACGGAATTGTTGATGCAAAATTTATAGCAATAATTAATACAGCATTAGAATCTCCGTTAGGTCAAATATCTATGATTCCACTTTTGGCTTGGATTGCTAAAAATGCACCCTCCCATTTAAAAGCAACCTTTTTTGCGGTTTTTGCTTCATTCACTAATTTAGCTTTGTCTGCAAGTGCTTTATTAACAAAATATCTCAATGAAATTTTTACAATTACAAGAGAAGTAAAAGATAAGGTTACAAACGCAATTTTAACAACAGCAGACTATTCTGAGCTAGGATTATTGTTAATAACAGTAACAATTATTACCTTAATTATACCAGTGCTATTTGTTTTATTTATTCAGAAATCTCGATTTAAAACAGAGGAATAATAACTAATTACACTTATAGCCAAATTCTAAAGAAGCATCAGTGATAGAATGGTACAGAGACTCCCCAAAACTTCTTAGAGAAAAAATTCTTACTTTTTCTGGCTCATCTTCAATCATATCAACTATAAAAGAAATTCCATTATAAGCTGAGTTAATGCTCATATTTTTTGTTAAAATATTAAAATTAAAAGGACATCCTTTTTTTAAAACTTCCTTTACGTAAGGTCCTTCTAATTCTATTGTCGCTTTAGAATGAGAAAGGTCCGTGACAGCAAAATCATTTTCATTAAAAGTACTGTAAATTTCATTTAACAATTCTTTTTTATTTGAAATTAAAAGCCAATTATTTGGTGAATTCCATAGGACTCTTACATTTTCATTTGAAACGACTGTTTGTGACTGGTTTACAAATTTTAAATTGTTAAAATTTATATCATCAATTTTAATAGAAGAATTTTTATACTGAACTACTTGAACGATTAGTAAATTTTTTAATTCTTTAATTTTTAATAATTCATTTTCAGATTTATTTTCAAAGTTTCCAAATGATCCCTCAACATGAACATTTTGTAAAGCAGAAATTACCGTCATGCTCTTACTCTCTTTCCTTCAGGATCAACATAATGCGATGAAACGATTTCCACAGGAATAGTTTTATTTTTTAAAGGTGACATAGCAAATAGCTTTTGTCCTATCATTTTTTTACCATCTTTAATTATCGCAAGTGAGAATGGATTATCATATTCAACACTCCAGCATGATGCTGAGACATGACCTAATTTAGGGTTTGGAAGCTTTGCATTCGGGTCTTTAACAATATATGAACCTTCAGGAATACTTGTAGATTTATCTAACGGAACGACACCTACTATTTTTTCTCTATCTGGTTTTGTGAAAGCTGACCTGCTTAAAGACCTTTTACCAATAAAGTCTTTTTTCTTGCTTACTAAACCTTCAAGTGATGCATCATGAGGAATTGTTCTACCATCAAGCTCAGAGCCAGCGACGTGACCCATTTCTATCCTTAAAGTAGATAGGGCCTCAGTTCCGTATGGCTGTAATTCAAATTCTTTACCAACATCGATAATTTTTTCCCACATGAAATTACCGAAGTCCGATTCCACGTTAACCTCATAAGCAAGTTCCCCTGAAAATGAAATTCTATAAATTTTTGCAGGAATACCAAATAAATCAGCCTCTTTGTAACCCATAAATGGTAGACCTTCATTAGATACATCAGTATCTGGAAATAATTTCATTAATAATGCTCTTGAATTTGGGCCTGCTATTGCAGCACCAGCCCACTGCTCTGTAGTTGAGACTACATTCACATTTAAATCTGGCCAGACTAACTGCAAATAATATTCTAAATGGGATAGGACATTGGCCGCCTGAGCTGTTGTAGTTGTCATGTGGTAATGATTTTCAGAAATTCTTGTTGTTGTTCCATCATCCATTACAATTCCATCTTCTCTTAGCATTACTCCATATCTTGCTTTACCCACTGGTAGCTTAAGCCATGCATTAGTATAAACTCTATTTAAAAATTCCGCAGCATCGGGACCTTTAACATCTATTTTTCCTAAAGTAGTTACATCGCATACACCTACATTTTTTCTTACATTTTTTGCTTCTCTCTTTGAGGCTTCAAATAATGTTTCGTTTCCCTGCTTGTAGTATCTTGGTCTTAACCAAACTCCAGCATCAACAAATACTGCATTATTTTTTTCATGCCATTGATGCATTGGTGATTTTCTTGTTGGTTTAGAATGTTTACCAACCTCTCTTCCCACAATTGCCCCAATTGAAACAGGTGTATAGGGAGGTCTAAATGTAGTGTGACCAACTTGTGGTACTACTTTATTTTCAATATCTGACACTAATTGTAAACCATTTAAATTACTTGTCTTCCCTTGGTCTGTCGCCATTCCAAGGGTTGTATATCTTTTCACATGTTCGATTGATCTAAAACCTTCTCTTAGCGCTAACTCTATATCAGTGACTGCCACATCGTTTTGAAAATCTAAAAATCTTTTGTAAGATTTACCTTTTGGTAAAGGAACACACCAAAACTTATCGTGCTCTGTAGATTTTTTTTCAACTACAGTTGGCATAGAAACTTTATTATTATTTTCTGTTATTTTGTTTGAAACTTCGTATCCTTTATCAAATGCTTCGTTAATTGTTTCTTCTAAAGTAAATTTACCATTTGCTGAGCCAATTGTATTTTCATTCTGTTTAGATTTCTTTGGAATGAATGCATCTATCTTTTCATTAAATTCAGATTTATTTCCAGATTGGGATGCTAAATGAATTGACGGTGTCCAAAACCCTGAAACACAAATACAATCACATTCAATATTTTCTATATTTGATAAATCTTTTTTATTATCAGATATTTTTGCAATATCTGCTGATTTGACTTTTTTATACCCCTTGGCAGCCACAACTACATGAGAAAACTTAATTTCAATTCCTAAATTTTTGGCTTCGCTAATAATGTCTGAAGATGGTTCTTTTCTTGTATCTAAAATTAATGGATTAATACCATTTTTTTTGAATTCTATAGCAGTTTCATATCCACTGTCATTATTCGTAAATATCAATGGTTTTTTTCCAACTAAAACTCCATAAACCTTCATATATTCTTTAGCTGCTGAAGATAACATTACACCTGGAGTATCATTATTACCAAATACTAGAGGTCTTTCAATTGAACCTGATGAAATTAGAACTTCTTTTGCTCTTATGTACCACAAACGTTGTTTAGGTAAATATTTTTGGGTTTTAGGTAAGTGGTCACCTATTCGTTCTGACATTACTAACATGTTATGATCATAATAACCAAATACCTGTGATCTATTTTTTACAATTACATTAGACATTGACTTTAATTCTGTAATTATTTTCTCTGACCATTCAACACCAGTTTGATTGCCAATATTTACATCACTAGTTAAGAGGCTTCCCCCGTATCTTGGTTTATCTTCAGCTAAAATTACGCGCGCACCATTTTTTGCTGCTGCGTATGCACTTGCTAAACCTGAAGGTCCTGATCCAGTAATCAATAAATCACAATATTCATATTTGTGTTCATATCTTTCTTTATCATGTTTGATTGATACTTCTCCAAAACCTGCTGCCATTCTAATAAAAGGTTCATAAATTTTATACCAAAAGCTTGGTGGCCACATAAAAGTTTTATAATAAAACCCAGCTGGAAAAAACATTTTTAAGAAATTATTAATTGCGCCAATATCAAAGTTTACACTAGGCCAACAGTTTACACTTTTGACTTCTAAACCTTCAAAAATCTCCTGTTCGGTAGCTCTAATATTAGGATCTCTTTCATTATTTCTTTCTAGCTGTAAAATTGCATAAGGTTCATCAACACCAACACCAAAAAAACCTCTTGGTCTATGATACTTAAAACTTCTCCCAATAAGGTGTACTCCATTTGCAATTAGCGCAGAAGCAATAGTATCTCCTTCATAACCAAAATATTTTTTACCATTGAATGTAAAAGAAATTTTTTTATTTCTATTTACCATTCCAATGTTATCTAATCTAAAATCTTGGGACATTATTCAATTAGTTCATTTGCTTTATAAGTTTTGAAAATTTCGTGAGTTGAAGTATCTCTTTCAACTTTAATCCATTGTCTGCAGCCAGATATATGATGCCATAACTCCAGATGTTTTCCTCTAGGACTTTTTCTTAAATAAACAAAATTATCCCACTCTTGGTCACTAATTTCCTTATTAAGCTCTGGTCGTTTTACTGTTGCATCTCCACCATAAGCAAACTCATTCTGTGATCTTGATCCACAATGTGGACAGAATATATAGAGCATTTAAGATATCCAAGTTTTGGTACCAAGACCTTTTTCATCAATTAAATCACCAGTATTAAATCTATTTAAACTGTAACCAGCATTTAATTCATGAACTCTGTCTTGTGCAATTGTGTGAGCAAAAGTCCACCCAGAAGCTGGGGTAGCTTTAAATCCACCATAACACCAGCCACAATTTAAGTATAAGCCGTCAATATGTGTTTTATCAATAATTGGTGAACCATCCATGGACATGTCCATAATTCCACCCCAAGTTCTTAACATTTTCAGTTTGCTTAGAAATGGAAACATTGCAATACCTTCTGTTAAAACATGTTGGAGTGTTGGTAAATTTCCTCTTTGAGAGTAACTATTGTAGCCGTCTAAGTCTCCACCCATAACCATCTCTCCTTTATCTGATTGACTACAATAAAAGTGGCCTGCACCAAATGTAACAACATGATCAAGTAAGGGTTTAACGGGTTCTGACACACATGCTTGAAGGAGATGAGTTTCAATTGGTAATGTCATATTTAACATTTCTGCTAAAATATTTGTACTACCTGCAACACACAAACCAACTTTTTTTGCCTTGATATCTCCTCTAGATGTTCTTACACCAACTATTTTTCCGTTAGTAACATCAAATCCTGTAACCTCACAATTTTGAATTATATCGACACCCATCGAGTCTGCTTGTCTTGCATATCCCCAAGCAACGGCATCATGTCTAGCAGTTCCAGCACTTGGTTGCATCAATCCTCCAAAAATTGGAAATCTTACATTGTCTGAAAAATCTGCCATTGGAATTCGTTTTTGAACTTCTTCCCTATTTAATAAAACTGCATCAATTCCATTTAAGCGCATTGAATTTCCTCTTCTAGAGTATGCATTCATTTGGGCATCTGAATGAGCAAGATTAATTATTCCCCTTGGAGAAAACATAACATTGTAATTCAAATCCTGACTCATCTTTCTCCATAGATCCATGCCAAACTCACTGAACAAAGCATTGTCATCATGCATATAGTTTGATCTAATTATTGTAGTGTTCCTTCCAACATTACCTCCACCTATCCATCCTTTTTCAATGATAGCTACATTAGTAATATTGTGCTCTTTAGCTAAGTAATATGCAGTTGCTAAACCGTGACCCCCGCCACCAATAATAATTACATCATATTCCTTTTTAGGAGTTGGGTCTTTCCAAGCTACTTCCCAGTTCTGATGATCTGAGAATGCATTTTTAATTAGACTAAAAACTGAGTATTTTTGCATTATTTAATTTTATCCAATTAAACATAAATTTTTTCTTATTTTTTATATATATATTTTTTAGATGTTTAAAATCTAATCAAAAAAGTATAGACATTTTGCACATTAAACAATTATAAATTTTAAACTAAATGTCAAAATCAGATATCCAAATAGCTCGTGAAGCAAAAATGAAACCTATCCAAGAGATTTTGGATGGCGTGGGAGTGCCTGATAAAGCTGAGGCATATAGTCCAATAAGTAGGTATATAGCTAAAATCAAACTTGAATACCTTGAAAAATTTAAGGAAAAAAAGGATGGGAAATTAATATTAGTAACTGCAATTACGCCCACACCAGCAGGAGAAGGAAAGACAACAACCTCTGTAGGATTGTCAGATGGACTAAATAAAATAGGTAAAAAATCTATTGTTTGTTTAAGAGAACCAAGTCTTGGTCCTTCCTTTGGTATGAAAGGTGGAGCTGCTGGTGGTGGATATGCTCAAGTAGTTCCTATGGAACAAATAAATCTTCATTTTACTGGAGACTTTCATGCAATCACATCTGCACATAATCTTTTATCTGCATTAATAGATAACCATATATATTGGGGAAACAAATTAAATATAGATGTTAGACGAATAGTTTGGAAAAGAGTTCTCGACATGAATGATCGAGCTTTGAGATCTATAAATATTAATCTAGGTGGTGTTGCGAACGGATTTCCAAGAGAAGATGGCTTTGATATTACTGTTGCTTCAGAAATAATGGCGATCTTTTGTCTATCAAATGATTTGCATGATCTTGAAAATAGAATTGGCAATATTACTGTTGCCTATACAAGAGATAAAAAACCGATATATGCAAAAGATTTAAATGCACATGGTCCAATGACTGTATTATTAAAGGATGCTATTAGACCAAATGTAACACAAACGTTGGAAAATAATCCCGCAATAATTCATGGCGGACCATTTGCAAATATAGCTCATGGATGTAATTCTGTTTTAGCAACTAAGACAGCATTAAAACTTTCTGATTATGTAGTAACAGAAGCAGGATTTGGTGCTGACCTAGGTGCAGAAAAATTTCTAGATATTAAATGTAGAAAATCAGGATTAAAACCAAGTTGTGTTGTGATTGTTGCAACTATAAGAGCTTTAAAGATGCATGGCGGAGTTAAAAAAGATGAATTAAAAAATGAAAATGTTGATGCAGTTAAAAAAGGATTGGTTAACTTAGAAAGACATATAGAAAATATTCAAAAATTTGGATTACCTGTAACAGTAGCTATAAATCACTTTGTTTTAGATACTGATAAAGAAGTTGAAGAAGTAACTAATTTTTGTGAACAAAAAGGTATTAAAGCCTCTATATCAAAGCATTGGGAAAAAGGTGGAGAAGGTGCAATTGACTTAGCAAATGATGTGGTTGAGTTATGTGAAAAAGACAGTAATTTTAAATTTTTATATGATGATAAAACTTCATTATTTAAAAAAATAGAAACAATTGCTAAGGAACTTTATAGAGCAAGCGAAGTTGTTGCAGATACTAAAATTAGAGACCAATTAAAAGCTTTTGAAGAAAGAGGTTACCAATCATTACCAATTTGTATTGCAAAAACTCAATATAGTTTTTCTACTGACCCCAATCTGAAAGGAGCACCTTCAGGTCATGTATTACCAATAAGAGAGGTAAGACTGTCATCAGGAGCGGAATTTATTGTTGTTGTATGCGGTGCAATAATGACAATGCCAGGATTACCAAAAGTGCCAGCAGCTGATTCAATTCGTATTAATGAAAAAGGTGAAACAGAGGGTTTATTTTAAAAGATAATTAAGCCAGTTTTCAAGTTCACGCATTCTAAGATCTTTATTTGTAATCTTATTTTCTTCAGCAATCATTCTTACATGATTATTTATTTCTTGCTCATCAACAAAAGCATTATTGTTTAAAAGACGTTCTTTTCTAAAATGTATAAGACTTATCATTTTATCATAAGTTATTTCAGGATGATATTGAATACCCCATATATCACTTGCCGCAGATTGAAAGTTTACTCCCATAACTTTATTTATAGGATTTGAGGCTAACAATTTTGAATTTTTTGGCAATGTTGCAACTTCATCAAAATTAAAAGCGGGTGTATTAAAAATTTTATCTTTATTTTTATATATTGGATGTTTTAATCCATCATTATTTATTTCAATATTAAGTGCTATGCCTCTGTGAGATCCGTTTGTACATCTTTTTACTTGCCCTCCTGCTACGGTAACAGCAACCTGGAGTCCCCAGCAAATAGCTAATATTTTTTTAATTTTTTTTTGACACTCTCTCATAAATTCGATCTGTCTTCTTATTTCGATGGTATCATTATAAATATTTAGACTACTCCCACCCCATATTAGTCCATCATATTTATCGAGATCAGCTACTTTTTCAGAAATGTTTTTGTCAGATGAGGGATTTACAACATCTATTTCAATTTGATCAGTAAAATAGGCTATACTATCTTTAAGACTTTCTGTATGTGTTTTAATTCCACCATCAGTAAAACTCTGATTTTCCTCTCTTAAATTTCCCTCAACTATTAATATTTTTTTCACTAAAATAAATCTCCCGAAATACTATGCTCATACATAACTTTCATATCATTTATAGTCAATTTTTTTGGATTTGAAGATGTTGATGGATCATCAAGAGCCATCTTTGATAAATCATCTAAGTTCATTTTTTTAATTTCTATTACATCTGATAGTTTATGTGGAATATTTAGTTCTTTTCTTAATTCTAGTACCCATTCAAGAAAAGCATCAAAATTTTTACTTAAGTTAAGGTAATCACAAATAGAAATAATTCTTTCCTCAATATTTTCTTTATTAAAAGTTAAAACATAAGGCATAAATATTGCATTAGACAATCCGTGATGAAGATTAAATTGAGCATTAAGTGGATGGCTAAGTGAATGAATGGCTCCTAAGCCTTTTTGAAATGCAGTAGATCCCATACTTGCAGCAGCTAACAAATCAGATCTAGCATCCAGATCATTTCCATCTTTTACAGCTTTTAAAAGAGATTTTTTTATCAACCTCATTCCTTCAATTGCTATTCCATCAGCCATGGGGTGAAAACCAGGAGCACAAAATGCCTCTAAATTGTGTGCTAATGCATCCATTCCTGTGGCTCCTGTTAAACGTGGAGAAAGATCTTTAGTAAGTACCGGGTCCAATATGACAATGGATGGTAAAAATTTTGGGTGGAAAATAATTTTTTTTATTCCCGTTTTTGCATTAATTATTGCTGATGCTCTGCCAGTTTCTGAACCTGTTCCAGCAGTTGTTGGAATTGCAATTATTGGAGAGATATTTTTTTCATCTGCCCTTTTCCAATAATCACCAATATCCTCAAAATCCCAAATTGGTCTAGATTGGCCAGACATAAAAGCAATAGCTTTACCCACGTCTAATGCGCTTCCACCTCCAATAGCTACAACACTGTCACAACTATTATTCTTGAATACCTCAACACCTTCATCAACATTCTCCCCTGTTGGGTTTCCTGAAAAATTTGAAAAAATACATAATTTAAATTTCTTTTCTAAATTATTTACTAAATCTTTTATAAATTTTAAATTAATTAAGTCTCTATCTGTTACTAATAATGGTTTTAAAGTTTTAATTTCACCACAAGCCTTTTCTAGATCCTTGGCTCTATCTTTGCCTAACCAAACAGTTGTTGGGTAATTCCAGTTGTAATTAGTCATTTTTATTTTCTAGTATTAAGTCTAAAAATAATGCGGCTGTCCAAGAAAAATTTGTAGCACCAAATCCTTTACCGGTTTTACAACTAAAGTATTCATTAAACCCTTTTTGCTTTACTAAATTAATAGTTTTTCTTTTTATTTGTTTAGCAAATTTAATATTCTTATTTTTTAATCCTTGATAAATTATCCAATTACAATTGATCCATACTGGGCCTCTCCAATATCTTTTCTCTTCAAACTTTTGGTGATTTGGTTTTACACTTGATAATAAATATTTTTCTTTAGAGCTGTGTTTTTTTAAATTCTTAATAATTTTGTTATTTAATACCTTGTCTTTTAAATCTGCAAATAAAATAAAATAATGAGTAATTGATGGAATGCTTATTTTTTTTTTATTTTTTAAATCAATGTTGAAAAATATATTTTTTTTGTGATTATATAATTTTACAATTTTATTTTCAGATCTTGATATGTAAGTTTCTAATTCAGCACTTTTCAAATTGAAGGTATTTAATAATTTAAGAAGGTCTTTATTTGCTCGTAAAAATATAGAATTAAATCCAACATCGACCACATTG
>JACWEE010000015.1 GCA_014653665.1 Pelagibacterales bacterium SAG-MED34
ATTTTTTTTAAATAATTATTTCTTATTTCTCTTTCATTCATTTTTACAATTATTTAAACAAATCATTAAATTTTTTTAATAATGACTTTTCTTTTTTCATATCTTTTTTAATATCAAATTTTTTATAGTTTCTATTTAAAATTTTATAGGAGCTTAGATACCATTCACTGGATTGATAATTATATCCGAGGACTGCTGCGTATTTTTGAGCCTCATCGTTTAAACCTAATTTATAATTTAATTCAACCAATCTATACAATGCTTCTTCAACATAAATAGTCGTGTCATAATCGTTCACTATTTTTTTAAATCTATTCATTGCTGGTATCCACTTTTCTCTGTCTAAATAATAGTTTGCTAAATACAACTCTTTTGAAGCCAATATTTCCTCAATCAATTCAAGTTTAAATCTTGAGTCCTCTGCAAAATCAGTTGATGGAAAATCTTTAATAATAATTTGAAAATAAGTTTTAGCTTTTAGTATTTCACCTAAATCTTTTTTTTCATCTACTATCTGATTGTAATGACAAACAGCTAACAAGTAATAAGCATAGTCTGTATTTTTATGATTCTTATATTTATCCAAAAAACGTTCTAGTTCAATAATTGCATCATTAAAATAAAGTTGAGAATAATAAGCATATGCTGCCATCAAAGTTGATCTGGGAGCCCATACAGATTGAGGATATAAAAGCTCAACTTCGTTAAATTTCTTAGCTGCAAAGAAAATATCTCCAGTGTTAAACTCTTTAAGTCCTTCATTATAAGCCTCGATCATCTGCATTTCTAAATTTTCTTCTTTAATAAAAGATATTTTTTCCTCTTTTTTTGAGCAAGAAGCTACACTAACAAATATTAAAACACTTATTAAAAAATTAAATATTTTCATTTAGAAATTTTATCAGAATATTTTTAAAATTCTAATTTTTAAGCAATAGATTTTAGATTATGACGATTACTTAATAATGAGTGGGGAAGGTTTTTTCCTTTAATCTCGATTAAAGAGTAATTCCTAGTATCATTGAATACTTTTCTTAGCAATTTATTTGTTAAACTATGACCACCATGAGTACATTTTAGAGATCCAATTATTCTATAACCAACTAAGTATAAGTCTCCCATACAGTCAAGAATTTTATGATTTACAAATTCATTTTTATTTCTTAATCCATTCTCATTTAATATTTTATCATCTTTAACGACTATCGCATTTTCAAGAGATCCACCTTTGCCTAAACCAATTTTTTGAAGTTTTTCTATATCTTCATATAAACAAAATGTTCTTGAATTAAAAACATCATCTAAATTATCTTCAAATACATTAACTTTATTTTGTTGATTTTTTATAAATTTGTTCTGATAATTAATCTCGAATTCAATTTCCAAAGTTGTGTTTGATTTATCTATTGAAATATATTTACCTCCTTCTTCTAACTCAACTTTGTTATTAATTTTTATTAATTTTATTGGAACATCACTAATTTTTAGACCAGTATCTTTTAGAATTTTTACAAAGTCCCTTGCAGAACCATCAAGAATAGGCACCTCTTGTGAATCAAGTTCTACTACTACATTGTCTATACCTAAACCTAAAAATGCAGCCATAAGATGTTCAATCGTAGAAACTTTTACACCAAACTGATTAGATACTGTTGTACAAAGCGTGGCTTCACTAACATTTTCAAAATTTGGAATTACAATATTGTTTTGCTTTAAATCTGTTCTCTTAAAAACAATTCCAGTATTTGGTGTAGAAGGTAGAACGTTCATTTTGACTTTGTTGCCTGTATGAATACCAACTCCTGAAAAGGATACTTTTTTAGCAATAGTAGATTGGGATAGAACTGACATTAGAAAAATATATTAAATTATGAAAAATTTAATATTCAAGTAATGTTACAGGAAAATACGACTATTTAGAAAATAGGTTAAAAAAATTCTCAAAAAATCCTGATTTCTTGAACTTTTCTCTTATTTTTATATGAAAACTCTCATTACTTTTATGATAATCGAGACCTGTCTCACAGACCAGCGAATCATTTTCATCATAAGACACTAATTCAGAAAATATTTTGTTTATACTCAGATTATAATTATTTGGTAATAACAGAGAACCTCCGCCAGTAATTATTAATTTATGTTTTGAAAGAGAATTTAGATTTTTAATTGATGCACTATCTAAAATGGAAAGTTCAATAATTTCATCTAATCTGGCTACAATTATTTGCTTCAAAAGATCAATAGATATATTTTTTTCAATAGTTTCGCTGAACGGATTTATTTCATTAGTAGAATTTTTAATAAAAGAAATATCATTTTCAGATCTATTAAATTTTATTTTTAAATCTTCTGAGTATTCTATGCTTAATTTTAAAATTTTTGAAATATCTTTAGTAATATTATTGCCTCCAATAGGTATTGATTTAAAAGATTCAAATTTATTATTATTGAAGATAAAACCACTACTTCTTTCAAAACCAATATCTATAAAATACAGATAATCTTTAGAAACTAATTGCTTTTTAAAAGAATAAGCTTTTACATAACTTGTGCAATATAAATTTAATATTTTTAAATTATTATTTTTAAATTTATTCGTAATATTTTCAATTAAAATTTTATTCAAACAAATAAATTTAATCTCTAATACTAAAGATTTTATTTTGAAATCATTGGTTATTTTATCTAAAGTTTTGTTTTCATCTACAATAATATTATTAATTATTAAATGTATTACTTGATCTTTAAAATTATTTCGTGAAATTAAAAAATGGGCTTCTTGTATTAGATCGTTATAAATTTTTTTTATTGATGTGCTATAATCAAAAACTTTTTTAATAGAGATTTCTAATGAATAATATTTTGGAGAATCATATAAAACAACAACGTCATCTATATGCGAAGACAAATATTTTTCTGCGTCTCGTACTAGGATATTTAATGATTTTTCAAAAGTGTCGTTAATAATTTTTTTAGCAGAATAAATATTTTTATTCTCGTTATTAAAAACACCTAACTTTAAATTCTTAGATCCCACATCTAAAATAGCATCAAAATTATTCATTATAATTTGTTAATATAATTTGATTTGTTATTCTAAGATCAATGATTTTTTTATTTATTAAATTATCACTGTCTAATAATTTTTTATAAATTTTTATTGATTTGTCTACATTTTGAGAGGGTAACTTTAAAGTTGATTTATTTGAAAATAATAGGTCCCACCTTTTATTCTTATAATAAAAATACTTTTTGATATTTTGCAAATCCACTCCATTTTCACTTAATATATTTTGTAAATCTATATATTCCTTAATTGTAAATTCTCCAAAAACTAAGGGTATATTAATTACTTCTTTGAGTTGATTAGATTTGATGAAATTTCCATTTTTACCTATATAAAAATATTCTGTCTTTCTTAAAGTTTTTCCAACAATGAGCGTTTTCGATAAATTAATGTTTATTGTTGATGGTATTACTTTATTTACATAAATATTTTCTAAAAAATTAAATTTTTTTAGTATTTTTAGAACCTTATCTTCACTCAATTTAAAAATATTTATATTTTTTAATTTATTAATTTCAATTTCAATTTTTTGTTTTTCACTATTAGATAGTCCATAAATATATATTTTCTTTATACTAAATTTTTCTTGATAACTATCTAAGACTTTAAAATTAAATATTGAAGTTAAAAAAATAAAAAAAAAACAATAAAGGTAAAGCTTAGGTTTATTTATTTGTGGAGGCATCTTTCATTATTTCTTCTATAAGTTGTATAAAACTAATATTGTTATAATTAGCAATTTCCGGAACTAAAGACAGCGAAGTCATACCAGGCTGAGTATTTAACTCTAATAAATAAAATTTATTTTTATAAAATCTGAAATCTGATCTTGATACACCTCTACACTTTAAAAGCTTATGTGCTTTCATAGCTATTGAATTTATTTTATTATAGTTTTTATGAGTCATATCAACCGGAATTATATGCTCAGTTTTAGCACTTGAACTGTACTTTGCTTTATAATCATAAAATTTTCTTTTAGGTTTTAATTCTATGATACCTAATTTCTTATTCCCTAAAATAGCTGCTTGGATTTCTCTTCCAGGAATATATTTCTCAATTAATATATCTTTAAACTTTTCCAGCTTTATTAAATTATTAATAAAATTTTTTTTGTTAGCTATATATACTCCTACACTGGAGCCTTCGTTTATAGGCTTAAGAACTACGGGGAATTTAAGCTTTTTTTCAATTTTTTTTATTATATTTTTGTAATTAGTTTTTTTTTTAAAAGTAAATTTGAAATATGAGGGTGTGAGAATTTTATTCTTAATAAATATTTTTTTTGATATTTCTTTATCAATTGCAAGGGACGAGGATAAAACTCCAGAGTGCGTATATTTTATTCTTTCAGATTCAAGAATAGACTGGATATAACCATCTTCTCCATATCTACCATGTAAAAGATTTAAAACCAATTTTGGCTTAAATTTTCTAAGCTTTTCAACAAAATGTCCGTTTGGCTCAATTGTTAAAAGCTTATATTTCTTATTCTTTTTTAACTCTCTAGTAACACTTCTAGCTGTTATTAAACTGATCTCTCTTTCGTTCGAGTATCCTCCGGCTAATATTAAAATTTTATCCACTATTCAACCATCACAATTTCTAGTTCTAATTTAACTCCAGTCTTATCCTTAACTTTTTTTTTAACAAAATTAATTAGTGACTTCATATCTCTAGATTTTGCATTTTTTTTATTCACAAAAAAATTAGCATGTTTTTCAGAGATTTCTGCATCCCCATAGTGTGTTTCATTAGGTACACTTAATCTAATTAACTCCCAAACTTTTTTATCTGTTTGGTCAATGGGATTTTTAAAAGTACTGCCACTTGTTTTAATTTTAGTTGGTTGGGCCATATTTTTGATTGCATTTAACTCATTCATATAATTATATATTTCTTCACTTTTTTTTTCTTTACCTTTTAAAGTTGCACTTAAAAAAATTAAATCTTTTGGCAATTCTATTGACCGATAATTAAAATTAATTTTATTTGCAGGTATACTTCTTACAACACCTTTGAAATCTACCAGCTGGATAGAAATAAGAACATCTTTAAATTCTTTTTTAAAACATCCAGAATTCATTCTAATACCACCTCCTATTGAACCTGGAATACATGACATAAATTCTAACCCAGAAATATTATGATCTTTTGCAAATTCTGAAGCTTTTTTTTGTGATACTGCTGCTCCAGCTATAATTGTTTCTTTATCAAGTAAAGTAATATTTGAAAAACTTTTTCCTAACTTAATTATAGTTCCATTGTATGTATCATCATCAAATAACACATTTGAACCATTGCCTAAAATAAATATTTTACCCCGTAAAGCATATTGTTTTAGATATTCTATTAAGCTTTTTAAAGAGTTTGGTTTAAAAAAAATTTTAGTTTTTCCTCCAATATTAAACCAATTAAGATTTTTTATACTTTGATCGAAAAAAATATCTCCATCTATTGATAATGCTAATTTTTTTATGTCTTCAGTTTCCATTAAAAAATATTTTTCAAATTTTTCATCCAATTTGATATAGATCCTGCACCCATTCCTATATAAATTTTTTCACCAAATACATTCTGTTTTATAAACCTTTGTAATTGTAATTCATCTTCAACTTGTATTAGCCTGACATTAGAATTTTTTATTATTAATTTTGCGAAGGAATGATATGTAAAATTAAGCCTAAGTTTTTCATTAGCTGTATATATGGGACATAATAAAACTGTATCTGCCTTTTTAAAACATTTTGAAAATTCTTTTTTCAAACTTTTTACTCTTGAAATTCTGTGTGGTTGAAAAACACATACAATTTCTTTATTTTCGTAAACTTTTTCAACACCACTTAAAACTGAACTTATTTCAGTTGGATGATGGGCATAATCATCATAAAAACTTATCTTATTGTGATCAAATAAATGAGAAAACCTTCTCTGAACACCTTTAAAATTATATAGTCCAGCTTTGATACACTTTTCAGGCAATCCTATTGTAAATGCTAAAGCAATTGCAGCTGTTGCATTCCGAATGTTGTGAATTCCAATCATTGGAAGCTTAATTCTTTTAATAATTTTTTTTTTACTTGGTATATTTATTTTAATATCAAAACTAGAAAAATTAGAAGTTTGTTTTATATTTACTATTTGGAAATTTGACTTTTTATCTTTACCATATGTATAAAAATTCTTATTTTTTGTCTTTCTTATAATATTTTTAAGATTTTGATCGTCATTACATACAAAACCCTTACCTACAGATGGTATTTTTTCTATAAATTTTGAAAAACACTTTTTTAAATTATTAATATTTTTATAAAAATCTAAATGTTCAGCGTCTAAATTGGTTGCGATAGAATATGTAAAGGGAATTTTTAAAAAACTTCCATCTGACTCATCTGACTCAGTTATACACCAGTTACTTTTGCCTAATTTTGCAGAATTACCGAATGAATTTAATACACCACCATTAATAATGGTTGGATCTAAATTACCTGATGTAAAAATACTTGATACCATTGATGTTGTTGTTGTTTTTCCATGTGAACCAGTTACAACAACATTTCTCATAAACGATACTATATGACCCAACATATCTCCTCTTGTATAAATTGGTAATTTTTTTTTTACTGCCTCAACAACTTCAGGGTTATTTTTTTTAATTGCTGAAGAAATCACTAACATAGAAGTTTTTTTTATATTTTCTTTTTTATGTTTAATGAATACTTTTATTTTTTTTTCGCTCAATCTTTCAATATTTCGATTATTAGCAATATCGCTACCTTGAACTTTGTAGCCCAACCCGTTCATAATTAAAGCTAAACCACTCATCCCTATTCCTCCAATTCCCACAAAATGAATAAGTTCGTTTTTTCCTAAATCAATTTTCATTTATAAGTTCAATCATTTTAAATTTATTTTTTTCCCAAGTATTCTTTTTAGTTAGTTCTTTCAAATTTTTTTTTTTTGAAAAATATTCATTTTTATTCTCAAATATTTTACTCACTAAATCTATGAATTTGTTTTCATCAATATCTCTCTGAGTAATTAACCAACAACATTTATTTTTTTCATAGAATTCTGCATTATAATATTGATGATTATCTTTAGCATACGGAAATGGAATTGCCACAAATGGAATATTTAGAAAAGCTAATTCTGAAATTACAGATGCGCCAGATCGTGTTATGGCTAAATCATAATTTACAGCTTTGATTAATAATTTATCATCAAAGTCAAATAATTCATTTTCTATAGAATTTTTTTGATACAAATCTTTTATAAATTCTCTCGATTTTTGATCACTTACCTGTTGTAAAACAGTAATATTCTGTGTTTTTGAAAGTTTTATAATGATTTTGGAAATGAATTCATCGAAAAATTTTGCCCCCTGGCTTCCTCCAATTACTAGTATTTTTTTTTGTTTATCTAAAATTGTTTTTTCATTTCTTTGATATTTATAGATTTCTTTTCTAAGTAATGGGTTGATCGGGTAAATCTTACTTAAGAATTTTTTAGAGATACCTTTTAAATTTTTATCATAGCAAATAACTTTTTTAGCAAAGGTCAGTGTTAACTTATTTGCTCTACCTATAACTGAGTTTGGTTCAAAAATATAAGTTTTTATACTCAATAAATTTGATGCTAAACACAAAGGTAATGACATATACCCTCCCGTACTAATTAAAGTATTATAATTATTTAATTTTAAGTATTTGTAAGATTTTAGTATTGAAATACAAAACTTTATTAAATTAAATGGAAGCAATAAAAAATTTGAAAATAAATTTGGTACGTCTATAAGTGAATAATTGTAATCATTATTATTAATATATTTTGATCCTCTTAAATCTGTTGCAATTTGTACTTCAAAATTATCTTTTAAAATATCATATATACTTAACGACGGAATTACATGACCACCAGATCCGCCAGTTACAATAAGTATTTTTTTCATAGATTTAGTCTATTTTTCTTTTTGTTAAATTTAAAATTATTCCCGACACAATTGCAGTGCTTATTATTGAGGAACCACCATAGCTCAAAAATGGCAATGTCATACCCGTAGTTGGTAACAATCTTATATTAACACCCACATGTATAAAGGTTTGTAATAAAATCAAAGAGACGCATCCAATCAAAATTAGTTTAAACGAGTCTTCATTTAATATTTTGATTTTTTGAATTATTTTATATGAGAAAATAAGGTACAAGAGTAATATTCCGATAACTATTATTGCACCAAATTCTTCAGAAATAACTGATACTATGTAATCAGTATGGGCCTCAGGAACTCTGGAATTCAGTGTGCCTTCTCCAATTCCCTTGCCAAAAAATCCACCGTTCATAATGGCATCACTTGCCTTTTCAGCTTGATAATTATTACCCGAGTTTGAGTCTAAAAAAGCCAAAAGTCTAATTTTTATATATTCAAATTTAGAAACAAACATAACTAAATAGCTTACAACTGATCCAACCAAAAAAAAGAACATAAAAAAAACAAATATATTAATGCCAGAAACAAAAATTAAAGCTAACCATACCATTGATATTAAAAGTGTTTGTCCAATATCCGGCTGATAAACAAGTAACATTAATATGGGAAAAATTAATAAAGTGCTTAAGAAATATTTAAAATACAATCGTCTGTTTTGTATAGTTAACATTAAAGATAATGTTACTATAAAAAAAGGCTTAATTATCTCAACCGGCTGAAATCTTGGTAAAAAGATCAAATCAAGCCATCTTTTTGAGCCTTTTACTTCAATACCAAGAAAAGGAACAAACATTAAACTTAAAAATGCGATCAAGAATAAAATTAAGGAAAATTTAGTTAGAATTTTTTGATTTAAAAACGAAAACACAACTAAGATCACAATAGCTAAAATTATATAAGCAGAGTGTTTGAAAAAAAAATAATAGGATTTTGTATCTAATTTATCAGAAGCTATTAAAGATGTTGAAACTAAGGAAAAAAAAAGACCAAGTAAGTATAAACTTAAAATTAAGAACAGTAGAATTTTATCTATATTTTTCCACCAATCATAAACACTATCATAATATTTATTCATATTTTATTTGGTTTAAATATATATTGAATACTTTTATTAAAAAATTTTCCTCTTTCCTCAAAATTCTTAAATTGATCAAAAGAAGCAGCGCAGGGACTAAAAAGAATTACTTTTTTTCGCTTGTCATTCTTAATGTTATTATTTAAATTTCTAATGGCTTCTTTAAGTGATAAAGAACTTTTATAATAAATTTTATTTGGTAATGAATTAATTAAAAAATTTCTATCTTTGCCATAAATGTATGCTTTAATATTTGAAAAATATTTTCTTTTTAATTTGAACTTATCTCCCTTTTTAGCCTGACCTCCCAATATCCAATGAATATTTTGGTAACTTTCAAGTAATGGAACTGTTGATGAAAAACTAGTTGATTTCGAGTCATTTATAATTAATAAATTTTTTGATTTATGAATTATTTGTTGCCTATAATTTAATCCTTTAAATTTGTTTACAGTATTTATTACTTTCTTTATATTTATATTTAATGTCTTAGCAATTGCCAAAACATAACTAAGATTTTTTCTGTTGCTAGAATTATTAAAGTAAGCATTATCTATTTGCTTTAAATAATCTTTATATTTTAAATAGTTTATCTTTACAATCTTTGATTTTAATCGATGTTTTTTAATTAGGTGACTTAGAAATTTATTTTCTTTATCTAAAAAAGCATAATCATTTTTACCTTGTGATTTAACAATCTTAAATTTAGCCTCTGCATAATTTTTAAAAGTTCCATGCCTTTCTAGATGGTCTGGATACAAATTAAGTATCACTGAATACTTAGACCTAAAATATTTACTATAATCAAGTTGATAAGAGGATGCCTCAATCACAAAAATTGTATTTTTTTTAATTCTTTTCTCCATTAATACTGGATATCCAATATTACCAGTTAACCTTACATCCATCTTATTATTTTTCAGAACCTCGAAGAGTAGTTTTGAGGTAGTCGATTTACCATTTGTTCCTGTAATTGTGATTTTATTTATTTTTGGATAACTTACTTCAAATATATCAAGCTCTGTAATAATTTTGGACATATTTTTTTTTAAGTAATTAGAAATTTTACATTTTTTAATATCAATACCTGGACTTAGGACAATATAATCAAAGCTAATAAGTGCTAATTTATTAACATTAATTAATTCTTTTCTTAGTTTGAATGGGATATTATTTTTATTATCATCAAATATTTTACAGATATTATTTTTCCTTAAAAAATTAAAACAAGATATTCCAGATTTACCAAAACCATATATTAAAATATTCTTATTTTTAAAAAATACTTGTCTACCATTCATTATCTTAGTTTTAATGTTGCTAACCCTATCATTGCTAAAATAATTGATATTATCCAAAATCTTATTACTACTGTTGATTCTGGCCAGCCCTTTTTTTCAAAATGATGATGAATCGGGGCCATTTTAAATATCCTTTTTCCGGTAAGTTTGAATGATATCACTTGCACAATTACAGAAACTGCTTCTAGAACAAACAATCCACCTGTAATTGCTAAAACAATTTCATGTTTGGTAATTATACCAACCGCTCCTAATGATCCTCCTAGGGCTAAAGATCCTGTATCACCCATAAATATTTTAGCTGGTGGAGCATTAAACCATAAGAAACCTAGACAAGATCCTATTATTGATCCGCAGAAAATAGATGCTTCTCCTACTCCTTCAATATATGTAATTTGTAAATATCCTGAAAAAACTATATTTCCTGCTACATAACTAATAAATGCAAAACAAGCTGCAACCAATATTACAGGTACGGTAGCTAAACCATCAAGCCCATCGGTCAAATTTACTGCATTAGACGATCCTACAATAACAAATAGATAAAATGGAATAAAAAACCAACCTAAATTAATTATTAAATTTTTAAAAAATGGAAAATATAAGTTTTCAAGTTCATTAGATCCACTGTAAAAATAAAGAATAAAAATTCCAGCTAGAGCTAATATTATTTGAATTACAATCTTAAATTTAGAACTTATGCCGTTTGAATTATTTTTTTTTATTTTTTGATAATCGTCATAGCCTCCAAGTAATCCAAAAGATCCTGCTATATAAAGTAGGAACCAATTGTAAGGGTTTGAAAAATCACCCCATAATAGAACACCTGAGAAAATACCCAGTAAAATCATTAGACCTCCCATTGTGGGAGTTCCTATTTTTTTGATGATATGTTCACTAGGTCCATCCTCTCTAATTGGGTCATGAATTTGATGTGAAGAAAAATAATTGATAAGTGGCCCCCCAACTAAAAAAACTACTGTCATTGATGTAAACATTGATAGACCAGTTCTTACAGTCAAATATTTAAAAACGTTTAGAAAACTAAAGATCTCAACTAAGTTAGAAAATAGACTAAAAAGCATTCAATTTGCCTATTTTTAAACTTTGGCTTATTTTATTTAACCCAGTTGAGTTTGAACCTTTTATCATTAGATATTCACCATCCTTAATATCATTTCTTATAAAATTTATGATATCTTTTTTTGAATTTAATATTTTTCCTCTTTTTTGTGGTCTAATTTTGTTAAATGTTTCGATAACTTCATTTCCATAAACATATACTCTATCGATTTTAGTATCATTAATATGTTGAGCAGCTTCTGAATGAAGTTTTTTGGAATATTTACCAAGTTCCAGCATGTCTCCTAATAGAATTAATTTTCTTTTAGATTTTGTATTAAAATTATTTAATTTATTTAATGCAAATTTAAGAGATAAAGGGTTAGAATTATAACTTTCATCAATAAGGTTAATTTTTTTTTTATTTAATTTAACTGTGTTTAAATCTCCTCTACCTTCTGGAAATTGATAATTATTAAAGAAATATTTATCTAATTTCTCCAAATCAAAATATATAGATATTACCGCAAGAGTTGACAAGATATTATAAATATAATTTTCTAGATTTTTTTTAACAATAAATTTCAATTTTTTTTTGTTAAAATTAATGTATATAACTGATAAAGATTTCTCTTTTTTTATCTTAATTAGACTTACATCTGATTTTTTTTTAACCCCAAATGTAACTATTTTTAATTTTTTTTTTATGGATTTAGATTTAAAAAAACTAAAAAAATTATCATCAGCATTTAAAATTATATATCCATCCTTATCAATATTGTTTATTATCTCCGACTTGGCTTGAGCTACACCCCGTAAATTTTTAAAATTTTTAATATGTGCATAAGAAATATTTGTAATAACACCAATATTAGGCATTATTTTTTTGGTTAAAAAGTCAATTTCACCTTTTTTATCCATACCAACTTCAAAAATTCCAATTTTATCTTCCTTATTTATGTTGAATAAAGAAATTGGTACACCATATTTATTATTAAAAGATTTTTTTGAATAAGATGTTTGACATAATTTACCTAGCATTTGGCCCAACATCTCTTTTAAAGAAGTCTTACCTGCAGATCCTGTAATTGCAATAGATGAAATATTAGAAGATATTCTTACCAGTTTAGCACTTTCAGAAAAAATTTTTAAAGGATTTTTTACATAAATTTTATTTTTAACTTGATTGACTGGTTTATTTTGATTAATTGCAATTGAGGCTCCATTATTTAAAGCCTGATTGATAAATTTATTCCCATCAAAGTTCTTTCCTTTTATGCCAAAGAAAATATTATTTTTTTTTGTTTTTCTTGAGTCAATTGAAGCCTCATTAATATTAATATTTTTTTCTATTTTCTTTTTGGTTATTTCTGAAACAATATTTGTTTTCCAATTTCTATTTAAAGATTTATTTTTAATCCTAATAAATTTTTCAATACATTTTTTATCTGAAAAGAATTTTTTAGAGACATATTCTTGGTAAACTTCATGCCCTTTTCCTGCAATAATAACAACCTCGTTTGACCTAATATCCATAATTGCTGATTTTATTGCTCTTTCTCTTGATGGTATTTCTAATACTTTACTCTTTGAAATATTAGACTTGATATCTCTTCTTATTTTTATTGGATCTTCACTTCTTGGATTATCATCTGTCAAATATATTTTATCACAATATTTATCAGCAATATTTCCCATTATTTTTCTTTTGGGCTTGTCTCGCTCACCTCCACATCCAAATACTAAGTTAATTTTTCTCAATTTAAATTGTTCCTTCACATTTTTAAGGCAGGTCTTTAAAGCGTCTGGTGTATGAGCATAATCAAGAATAACAATTCCATAATTATTAAGATTTCCTAACTTCTCTAATCTTCCATTTACTGACTTTATTTTTGGTATAATTTTTATAATTTTTTCTAATGAAATATTACTTTTCATTGCTGCTATAATTGCCATTAGTAAATTTTTAATTTGAACTCTTCCAATTAATGTTGTTGAAAAAGAATATTTTTTTTTATCAAATATGAATGTTATTTTCTGTTCATCTTTCAAAAATTGATGATCTATTATTGAAAAACTCGATTTAGTATTTCCTAAAGTTATTTTTTTGATTTTATTAGATCTAGCGATTTTATTTAAATTAGAGGAAATTTTTAGATCATTATCATAAATAGCATAAGACTTTTTTTTCAATAATTTTTTAAATAATATTAATTTTGAATTAAAATAATTTTTATAAGTTTTATGATAATCTAAATGATCCCTTGTGAAGTTGGTAAATATACCAATATCAAATTCTAATCCATCTAATCTATTTTGATTTAATCCATGACTTGAAGCCTCCAAAATAACATTTTCAATTCTTCTTTCTTTTAATTTTTTTAAAATTTTGTTTATTTGAATAGTATCAAAAGTAGTATTAGAAAAATTTTTTTGAACTTTTAAACCATTTACCCCCAATGTACCAATTGAGGCTGCTTTAATTCTGTTAAGAGTAAGAATTTGAAAATAAAAATTTGCTATCGATGATTTACCGTTTGTGCCAGTAACACCTATTAAGTTATTTGGTTTTTTCTTAAATATTTTAGAGCTAAATTTAGCTAGTAAATTTCTAGGATTTTTATAATTTAAAAATAAAACGTTATTTTTCCAACCATTTTTTTTAAATTTGTCAGTGATAATAATTTCAGATCCTTTTTTAATAGCTTCTTTTATAAAGAAATTTCCATCTGTATTGTTTCCTTCAAATGCAAAAAAAATGTATCCCTTTTTCACTTCTTTAGAATTAAAAGCTATCCCTTTAAAACTTAATTCATGATATTTTTTATTTAAATTTGGAAAGTAGTCTTTGAGTAACATGATTTACGCTCTTAATATTTTGTGGCTAAAATTGGCCCGATCTTTTCTATTATCTGACCGGCTACCCAGACAGTGGTCCAACCCGCTGTATTTCTCCAATTCCCCTTATAAGGATATCTATCATCTCTATAATGATAGATAAATTCTCTATTTGCTTTAGGTTCATCCAACATTACCGCTAATACAAATTTTGGGTCCGAGGTTGGAAAAACTGATGCAAAAGTGTTAACTTTCTTTTTAGAATACCCACCCATTGAGGGTTGATCAGCAGTGCCCGTTTTTCCGCCTATTTCGTAACCCTTTACATCAGCAAAACCTGCTGTTCCTTCTTTTGTTGATACAATTTTTCTAAGAATAGGATTAATTGTTTCTGATAAGTTCTCATTAAGTATTCTTTGTCTTTGTAATTTTTCCTTCTTCAATAATGTAGGTGTTATTTGATATCCTCCATTGCTTATAATTGAATAGCCTTTTGAAAGTTGTAATAAAGTTGTGGCTATCCCATGACCAAATGCAACTGTTGCAAGTTTACATTTGCCCCATCTACCTAATTGAGTTGTGCCTACTTCTTGTATATCGAATTCTAAATTTGATATAATTCCAATAGTTTGAAGAAACTCATTATAATTTTCAATACCAACTTTTTCAGCTATTCTAACAGAACCAATATTGCCTGATCTAATAAGAATCTCTTCAGCCGTTAAATCCGATGGTATTTTATCATCATATTCAGATATAGAATTTCCTGCACATGTAATTTTTTTTTTTAGGTCTTTAAATTCTGTTTCTGGTTCAACAACACTGTATTGTAAACCTGCAGCCAAAGTAAAAGTTTTAAAAACAGATCCAAATTCATAAACACCTTTTGTTGCTCTATTAATATATTTTACATCATTTATTTTTTCTCTTTTATTAAGATCAAAGTCTGGAAGAGATACCATAGATAAAATGTTACCATCATTAATATCCATTAAAATTGCAGCGCTTCCAATATTTTGAAATATATCTTTAGATTTTGATAACTCTTCTTTAATTAAATATTGAAGATCTTTATCAAGGGTTAATTTTAAAGGTTCTTTTGTGGTTGTCAGCTCATAATCAAAAGTTTTTTCAATTCCTGATATACCATTATTATCATTATCGATTTGACCAATTACATGGCTAAATAAATTTCCATTTGGATAAACTCTTGCTATGCTATCCTCTTGAATAAAGGATTTGTCTCCTAAAAGAAGAACTTGCTCAAGTTTTTCAGGACTTATTTTTTTTTTAACATAAAAGAATTTTTTTCCATACATTTCTTTATCAAAACTTTTATTAGGGAAGATCAACTTAAGAGAAATTAACAATTTTTCTTTGTTAATTACTAAATTAGGATTAATCCCAATATTTACAACGGGAACACTTTTGGCCAAAATATTTCCCTCATTATCTAAAATACTAGATCTGAAATTGTCCTTTTTGATTATTTTTTGAATTTCTGGGATTTTTTTTATACTCAATAATATTACCTTAGATGAAAAAATAATTGCTAAAATAAAAAATATAAAAAAAATAAATGCTATTCTCTCAAAAGATATTTTAAGATATGACTTATTTTCTTTATATGAAAAGCTATCATTAAATTTATAAGAATTTTGAGAGTGATTATCTAATTCACTCATCAATTTTAACCATTTTATTAATTTTTAATTTATCACCTAAAAATTCAATTTTACTCAGATTTTCTATTTTCTTTTGAACAAATTTATCCTCAAAGAAAAATTGTTGATACTTCATTAGTTTTTTTGGTGAAGTTAAAATACTATAATCAAGTAAAGTCAGTTCATAACGATCTTCTAATATTCTAATATTTTCTTTTAATTGAAAAATTTCTTTATCAAGTTTTTTGGTTGAGTTTTTTGTTAAAGTTGTTGCAAATATTAAAAAAATTATAGGTACAAAAAAAAATATTTTTTTCATTAAATTATCTTAGACCCTCAATATTAACTAAATTTTTAAATTTTTCTCTAAATTCACTAAAATCACATTTATCATTAGTTTTAATTCCATACCTTAATTTAGCTGATCTTGAAGGTGGGTTTTGCCTTATCTCACTCAAGCTTGGTAAAATAGGTTTTTTATTAATTAATTTAAAACATCTTTCTGGAACCCCTGTTTCAGGTAAATATCTTGAGGAATTTCTTTGCTCAGAATAGTGTTTAAAAAAAAAATTTGACAATTCTATCCTCTATTGAGTGAAAACTAACTACAGCTATTATGCCACCTGTGGGAATTAAATTAAATGAATTAATTAATCCATTTATTAATTCACTTATTTCTTTATTCACTAAAATTCTTAAAGCCTGAAAAACTTTAGTAGAATTATGTATTTTTGTTTTTTGATATTTTTTAACGTTATCTATAATTTGTACTAAATCCTCTGTTTTTATGTTTTTGTCTTTTCTTTTTTCTGCAATTTTTTTTGCTATTTTTTTTGAATATTTTTCATCACCAAATACTTTAAATACTTTAGCAAGGTGATTTTCATCCATATTTGATATAATCTCATTTGCTGAAAAATCATTTATACCCATTCTCATATTTAGCTTTCCTTTAT
>JACWEE010000016.1 GCA_014653665.1 Pelagibacterales bacterium SAG-MED34
AAAAAATTAGAATAACTGATATTTGTAGAATTTTTGTCAATCTGGGACCTGGTAAATTTACAAGTCTCAGAATTTCCTTGTCAGTAGCTAAAGCCATGTCTTTAGCAAATAGGGCTGTTTTAATTGGTTTTAAATCACAGGATCTAATAAATGAAAATTACAAAAATTTAACAAAATTAAATAAAAATAAAAGTTTGATAAAACCTATATATTCGAGTTAGAATAAATTATGTCTGAAACCATAGAACAAATTTGCCAAAAGAAAGGTGTTAAACTTACTGATCAAAGAAAAATAATTGCTAAAGTTCTATCAGAATCCAAAGAAGTTTATGGTGAATCAGACCACCCAGATGTTGATGAACTTTATCAAAGAGTCTCAAAGCTAGATTCTAAAATAAGCATTGCTACAGTTTATAGAACAGTAAAGCTTTTTGAGGAGTCAGGTATACTTACTAAGCACGATTTTAAAGGTGGAAAAGCAAGGTATGAAACACTAGTCGAAAGTCACCATGATCATCTTATCGACATTAAATCAGGAGAAATTATTGAGTTTGTAGATGAAGAAATAGAAAAACTACAAAAAAAAGTTGCAGAAAAATATGGATATAACTTAGTAGATCACAAATTAGAGCTTTATGGAATTAAAAAAAAAAAGTAATAGGAATTTCAGATTTTTTTAAAAATATAAAATATGCTGAATAGAAAAATCTTCATAAAAACTTTTGGTTGTCAAATGAATGAATATGATTCTAACAGAATCTATGACTCTGTTAGCAAGTTGGGTTTTGTAAAGACTACCAACCAATCAAATGCAGACTGTTATATTTTAAATACGTGTCACATACGTGATAAAGCTAAAGAAAAAGTTTACCATGAAATTGGTAGAGTTAAAAAATTATACAGAGATAAAGAAAAACCAATAATGGTTGTAGCAGGCTGTGTTGCACAGGCTGAAAATGAAGAAATGATGAAGAGAGAACCATATATAGATATTATTTTAGGACCGCAATCGTATCACAAAGTAAATGACTTATTAAAAAATCATATTGTAAGTTTAAAACAGGAAGAAACTGAATTTGATACTATTTCTAAGTTTGGTTATTTTGATAAAATTAAAAATAATAATGATAAAATATCAGCTTTTTTAACCATTCAAGAAGGATGTGATAAATTTTGCCATTTTTGTGTTGTGCCTTACACAAGAGGACCTGAGTACTCAAGACCATTTAATAAAATTATACTAGAGGCGGAACAACTTATAAAAAATGGTGCAAAAGAAATAACATTGCTAGGTCAAAATGTTAATGCTTATTCATATATAGAAAATTCTAAAGAATATAGAATCTCACATTTAATAAACCATTTAGATCAATATTCAGAGTTAGAAAGAATAAGATATACCACCTCACACCCTAGGGATATGACTGATGATTTAATTGAATGCTATGCGTCTAGTCATAAATTAATGCCTTTTGTTCATTTACCTATTCAAAGTGGCTCTAATAAGATGTTAGAGTTAATGAATAGGAAACATACTGTAGATCATTATTTAAAAATTTATGAAAGACTAAAAAAAATAAATAAAGAAATAGAATTTTCTAGCGATTTTATTATTGGTTATCCTGGAGAAACCCAACAAGATTTTGAAGATACATTGAATCTAATAAAAAAAATAAAATTTATTAATTCTTTTTCCTTTATTTTTAGTCCAAGACCAGGAACAAAAGCATCCACATTAGATATGCTAGACAAAAATTTAGCTAAAGAAAGACTTACTCTAATTCAGGAAAAACTATTTAATAATCAAAAAGAAAAAAATAAATCATTGGAAAATAGCATTGTTGACGTGTTAGTTGAAAATAAAATGGAAAAACAAAATAAATTATTTGGAAGAAATAAATACATTTCACCTGTAATCTTTAATGGAAATGAAAGTAATATTGGTAAAGTTGTAAAAGTAAAAGTTCAAAATAGTAACCAGAACACATTATTTGGTGTGCTAGATAAAAAAAAGAAAGCTGCTTGAATTGGTTAATTTAAATAAAAAAAAAATTATTTCTGAATTAAAATATGTATATTCTGAAAATAATACTTTAAGTGTTATATTTCAAAATAATGATTTACTACTTGGTGTGGCAGGTGAGTTTAATAATAACTTGAAGGAACTAGAAAAAATTACAAAAACTAGCTTATATTCAAGAGGGAATTCTATTCTAGTAAAAAGTGATCCAGAGAAGAATGACTTAATAAAAAATGCTATACAATTTTTAACTGAACAATTTTTAAGTAATGGAACTATTGAAAAAAAAGATATAATTTCTTCCATAAACGAATTTATGATAGACGAAAAAAATAACGCTGAAAAAAAAATAGAATATATAATTAAAACACCAAAAAAATCTGTAATTCCAAGGTCTGAAAGACAGAAAGATTATGTTAGAGCTTTAAGGGAGTCCGACATAATTATTTCAGCTGGCCCAGCTGGAACAGGCAAAACTTTTTTAGCCGTTGCTGTTGCTCTAACTATGTTGTTAGATAAGAAAATAGAAAGAATTATTCTTTCTAGGCCAGCTGTTGAGGCTGGAGAAAGACTTGGATTTTTGCCTGGTGATATGAGAGATAAAGTGGATCCGTACCTTAGACCATTATATGACTCTTTATACGATCTATTAGATTTTGAAAAGATACAAAAAAAAATTGAAGTAGGTGATATAGAAATTGCCCCTCTAGCTTTTATGAGAGGTAGAACTTTAAAAAATTCTTTTGCAATTCTTGATGAGGCACAAAACGCAACAGATACCCAGATTAAAATGTTTTTAACTAGAATTGGAGAGAACTCCAAGATAGTAATAAATGGTGATCCCTCGCAAATAGATTTACCTAATAAATCACTTTCAGGTTTATATAGATCAAAAAAATTACTTGGACATTTAAAAGAAATTTCTGTAGTTGATTTTAATCATAAAGATGTAGTTAGACACCCCCTTGTATCAAAAATTGTTAAGGCATATTCAGATAAAAGCTCAGACGGATGATAAAAGCCAATGTAATACCTGGCTATTCAAATTGGAAAAAAATTATAAAAAAACCAAATGATTATTTAAAGAAAAGACTTAAAATATTATCCAAAGCACCTTTATTCAAAAAAAAGAACCATGAATTCTCGATACTCTTAACTAATGATAAGAAAATGAGATATTTTAATCTTAAATTTAGAAAAAAAAACAAAACTACTGACGTTTTATCCTTTCCAATGAAAATCAAAGAGAAAAAAAGACTATATGTAGGTGATATAGCAATTAGCTATGAAATTATAAAAGAGCGATCAAAAAAAACAAATTTCTTTTTAGAGTTTGATAAAATGTGGATACATGGATATCTTCATTTGATTGGTCATGATCATAAGAAATTAAATGATTTTAAAAAAATGTATAAAAAAGAAAAACTAATATTAAATTATTTTCACAAAGTAAATTGACTTTACTAAACAAAAATAAAATTCTTTTATACTTACTTATTTTTTCACTCGGTATTATATCTTCTTTTAGCCTTCCACCTTACAATTTATTTTATATAAATTTCTTCTCATACCCCGCTCTTCTGTGGACATTACTATTTTATTCAAAAGATAAGATTGTTTCATTTAATATTGGATGGGTATTCGGATTTGGTTATTTTATTTCAAATTTATATTGGATAACGAATTCGTTAACTTTTGAAGATATATTTAAACCTTTAATACCATTTGCTTTAATTTTAATACCATTATTTTTAGGATTATTTTATGGTTTTTCAACTTTGTTCTTTTCTTTTTTTAATCCTCAAAAAAATTTTTTATCAATTTTAATTTTAGCTACTGCTATGTCAGTATTTGAATATATCAGAAGTTTCTTATTTGGTGGTTTTCCTTGGAACTTAATTGCTTTTAGCTTTGTAAATTATTTAGAATTTATTCAAATACTTTCTATAATTGGGACATATGCTTTCAATTCACTAGTTATTTTATTATTTTTATTTCCAACTATTTTATTCTTTAATGACAAAAGAAAAATCAAAATAAGTATATTTATTGTTTCTCTGTTAGCTCTTTTCACTAATTATTTTTGGGGTAACTTAAATTTGAGACAGTTTGAATTGACTGAAAAAAAAGATTTAGGTTTTAATATTAAGATAATTTCTCCTACCATTAATATTAATAGATATTTTCAGAATGAAAATCCTAATGAACTTATACTTGAATTGATTAATATTTCTAAGCCGGATCCATCAATCGAAACACTATTTATTTTACCTGAGGGTATTCTTTCAAATATTTATTTTGAAGACCTAAAAAAATTTAAAACGCTTTTCTCAAATAATTTTTCAAAAAAACATAAGATTATTTTAGGTATGAACATAAATGAAAAACAAAAGATTTATAATTCACTTTTAGTGGTAAATAATGATCTTAATGTCTTACAAAAATACTACAAAAATAAATTGGTACCATTTGGAGAGTTCTTACCATTTGAAAAAGTATTAAGTAATTTTGGATTTAAAAAAATTACTCAAGGTTACCAATCTTTCTCTGCAGATAATCGAAGAGATCTAATTAGATTCAATAATTATAGTTTTATCCCACTTATATGTTATGAAATTATTTATTCTGGTGAAATAAATAATAGTGAAAAAAATTATGATTTTATATTAAACATCTCCGAGGATGGTTGGTTTGGAAATTCTATAGGCCCATATCAGCATTATTCTCACTCAGTTTTTAGATCCATTGAGGAAGGTAAACCAGTCATCCGTTCATCAAACAATGGAATTTCAACTTTCATTAATCCAAAAGGACAGGTAATTGACAAAATTTTAACAACCGATAAGGGATTTATTGAGATACAGTCTTTCAAAAAGTCCAATAAAACAATCTTTAGCTCTAACGGTAATAAGATCTTCTTTTATTTTCTATCTATTTATATTAGTTTAATTTTTTTTTTTAAAATACGGGGGAATTAATGAAGAAAAATTTTTTATTTACTAGTGAGTCAGTGTCAGAAGGACACCCAGACAAAGTTTGTGACAGAATTTCAGACATGGTTGTGGACAGCTTTTTAGCTTCCGAACCCCAAGCAAGGGTTGCTTGTGAAACCTTAACAACAACAAATAAAGTTGTATTAGCTGGAGAAGTAAGAGGCCCAGAGCTAAAAGAAGAAGAATTAATTTCAAAGGTAAGAGATTGTATTAAAGATATAGGTTATGACCAAGACGGTTTTTCATGGAGAGATCAAACTAAAATTGAAACTCATTTACACTCTCAATCAGCAGATATTGCAATGGGTGTAGACTCAGCTGGAAATAAAGATGAAGGTGCGGGAGATCAAGGAATTATGTTTGGATATGCATGTAATGAAACAGATGTTTTAATGCCAGCTCCAATTCATTATTCTCATAAAATTTTAAGACTAATGGCTGAGGATAGAAAATCAGGAAAGTTGAATGGAATAGAGCCAGACTCAAAAAGTCAAATTACTATTGAATATAAAGATGGTATGCCTTCGGCTGTAACATCAGTAGTTATTTCTACACAACATTCAAAAGATGTTAACTTATCTCAAGTTAAAGATCTTTGTATGCCCTATATAGAGCGATCTATCCCTAAAAATTTATTGGGAAGTCTTGATGAAAAAGAGATTTACATCAATCCTACTGGAAACTTTGTAATTGGTGGTCCAGATGGAGATAGCGGTTTAACTGGAAGAAAAATTATTGTTGATACGTACGGTGGAGCTGCACCTCATGGTGGAGGTGCGTTTTCTGGAAAAGATCCTACAAAAGTTGATAGATCTGCTGCTTATGCATCAAGATATTTAGCAAAAAATGTTGTAGCTTCAAAAGTTGCTGATAAATGTTTAATACAATTAGCCTACGCTATTGGAGTTTCTAAACCACTATCAATTTATGTAGATTTGTTTGATAATAACGAAGAAAAGAACATGCATGTTGAAAAACTTATTAAAGAAAACTTTGATCTAAGCCCAAGAGGAATTAGAGAAATGTTAGGTTTAAACAAACCTATTTATGAAAAAACTGCAGCATACGGCCACTTTGGTAGAATTCCTGAGGATGATGGATCATTTTCATGGGAAAAAACAGACAAATCTGGAGTTTTTAGTAAGTAAATATTGTTGTAAATCAACAAAAAATAACTATATTCCAAGCACATTGTTGAAATTTCAAAAATGGGCTTAGGCCCATTTTTTTTTGGCTAAAAATTATGTTAAATAGAAGAGCTGATAAATTAGAATTGTTAAGAATTGCTGAGGCTGTAGCTTTAGAAAAATCTATTGATAAAGAACTGATTATAAGTTCTATGGAAACTGGTATTGCCAAAGCGGCTAAATCAAAATTTGGATCTGATAATGAAATCAAGGTGGAAATAGATAGAGATAATGGAAATATAGGAATATTTAGAAAATTATTGATTACAGAAAAACCAGAAAACTCAAACATTGAAATTACTCTAGCTGATGCAGTAAAGTTAAACGAAATCAATAAAGACAAAAAAATAGGGGATGAGGTTTTACAACCTTTGCCATCATTTGATTTTGGAAGAATTGCAGCTCAAACAGCTAAACAGGTTATAAGCTTTAATGTAAGAGAGGCAGAAAGAGAGAGGCAATATAATGATTTTATCGATAAAAAGGACACTATATTAAGTGGAATTGTTAAAAGACTAGAATTTGGAAATGTTATAGTTGATCTTGGAAGAACTGAAGCAATAATTCAAAAAAATGAAATGATACCTAGAGAGAATATTAAGGCCGGAGATAGAATTAAAGCCTATTGTTTAGATGTCAGAAGAGAGCCGAGAGGACAACAAATTTTTTTATCAAGAGCTAATCCAAAATTTATGGATAAACTTTTTGTACAGGAAGTCCCAGAAATATATGATGGATTAATTGAAATAAAATCTTCTTCTAGAGATCCTGGCAGCAGAGCAAAAATTTGTGTTAAAGCTATTGATACATCGTTGGATCCCGTAGGTGCATGTGTTGGAATGAGAGGTAGTAGAGTTCAAGCAGTAGTAAATGAATTACAAGGAGAAAAAATTGACATTGTAAATTGGTCTGAAGACCCAGCTATTGTAGTAGCTAATGCATTATCACCTGCTGAAGTTCAAAGAGTTAACGTCGATAATGAGGCAAAAAAACTTGATGTGATATTAACAGAGGAAAACCTAAGTAAGGCCATTGGAAGAAGGGGTCAAAATGTAAGATTAGCTACAAAATTGTTAAATTATGAAATCAACATTATGACAGAGCAAGAGGACTCTGAAAAAAGACAATTAGAATTTAAAGAGAAAACAGATAACATTGTTAAAAACCTAGAGCTAGACGAGACTCTAGGACAACTTTTAGTGGCTGAAGGATTCTCTTCGATTGATGATATTAAAGATTCTTCTCCAGATGCTTTAACAAAAATTGAGGGTATTGAAGAAGAAACAGCAAAAGAGCTAATTGAACGAGCAAAAGAATTTTATGAAAAAGATCAAGAGGAAATCTCAAAGAGAATAAAAGATTTAGGATTAGACAGTGATTTAATTAATCATGAGGGTCTTACAGCTGGTATGTTAGTTACTTTAGGCGAACAGAAGATTTTAACCTTAACAGATCTAGCCGATCTAGCATCTGATGAATTGACTGGTACGTACGATGTGGTCAAGGGTGAAAGAGTCAAAATTAAAGGTTATTTAGAAGATTTCGCTCTATCAAAGTTAGAAGCAGATAATTTGATTATGTCAGCTAGAGATAAAGTTTATAAAGATTGAAAGATGGAAAATGGAAAAAAAAAAATTAAAGTTATCGATAACAGGAAGTTCTCAGAAGACTTTTAGCAGCATAGAGCAGGCTAAATCAAAATCAAAAAACACTGTTGTAATAGAGAAAAAAAGTTCGAAATTTCAGGGTAAATCTCAATTTTCTAGACCAAGTAATAATAGTTTTGTATCAAGTAGAAATATTTCCTCAAAGCCAAATAATTTTAGTAGACCTGCATCAACACCTACTTCAGATTTTGAGAAAAGAAAATTAGCTGAACAAAGAGCTACAAGAAGACTAAAAGGAGAAGCAGCACCAAAAGAAAATAAATCAAGTAAAACTCCTGGAAAAAGAAGAGAATTAAAATTAACAATTTCTAGAGCTTTAAGTGATGATCATGCAGAGATAAAATCAAGAAGTTTAGCCTCTTTAAAAAGAGCAAAACAAAAAGAAAATAGAAGTCTAAATCAAGAGGAAAATAAAGATAGTTTTACTCAAGTTAAAAGAGAAGTAAATCTTCCAGAGGTAATAACAATCAAAGAGCTAGCAAACAGAATGGCTGAGCAATCAAGTAGTATTATTAAACATCTACTTGGTATGGGAGTAACAGTTACAATAAATAATACTATAGATGCTGATACAGCAGAGTACTTAGTTAAAGAATTTGGTCATAATCCTATAAGAGAGACAAAAGCTGAGGAAATAATTGAAAAAATAAAGGAGGTAAAGTCAGAAAATTTACAAAATCGACCTCCAATAGTAACAGTTATGGGACACGTTGATCATGGTAAGACCTCAGTTTTGGATGTGCTAAGAAAAGCCAACGTAGTATCAGGGGAATTTGGAGGTATAACTCAACACATTGGAGCTTATCAGATTAATCACCAAAATAATAAAATTACATTTATTGATACTCCAGGACACGCAGCTTTTACTGAGATGCGAGCTAGAGGTTCTAAACTTACAGATATTGTAATTTTAGTTGTTGCAGCAGATGATGGTGTTAAACCACAAACTATTGAATCTATTAAGCATGCAAAAGCAGCAAAAGTTCCAATAGTTGTTGCTATAAATAAATGTGATTTACCTGAAGCAGATCCACAAAAAATTAAAAATCAACTTTTGGAATATGAATTAATCGCTGAAGATTTATCCGGTGATACTTTAATGGTGGAAATCTCAACAAAAACTAAAAATAATCTAGATAAGTTAGTTGAGTCAGTTTTGCTACAAGCAGAATTACTAGATTTAAAAACGGACTTTGATACAAATGCTAAAGGTATAGTTCTAGAGTCAAAAATAGATGTTGGGAGGGGTCCAGTCGCAAACATTGTTGTAACTACAGGTACTCTTAAAAAAGGTGATTATTTTGTCAGTGGGTTAAAATGGGGAAAAGTAAGAGCAATAATAAATGACCAAGCTAAAAACATTGATATTGCTGAACCAGCTACACCAATTGAGATTATAGGTATTAATGGAGCAGCAAAATCTGGGGATGATTTTATTGTTTTATCAAGCGAAAAAGAGGCTAAGTCCCTTTGTGAAGCAAGAGTTGAAGAATCAAAAGATGATAAAATACCCCTTAATTTTGTCACTCAAGACTCAGCTTTTCAGAGCTCAGTCTCCGAAGAATTAAATATAATAATTAAATCTGACGTTCATGGTTCATCTGAAGCCATTAAAAATGCAATAGATCAAATAAAACACGATGAAGTAAAACCAAAAATACTTCTTTCCGACATAGGAATGGTCACTGAAACAGATGTCACTTTAGCAAAAGCATCGAATGCTGTCATAATTGCTTTCAATGTTAAACCGAGTAAAGAGGCAAAAAAAAGAGCCGAACAAGAAAAAATTTTAATTTCCTCATATAACATAATCTATGAAGTGTTAGATTTTATAAAAGCGAGAATGGCAGGATTGTTATCCCCAGATGTACAAGAAACAATAATTGGAAGTGCAGAAATTCTTGAAATCTTTAAGGTTTCAAAAGTTGGAAAAGTTGCTGGATCAAAAGTAGTTGATGGAGAGATAACTCAGAATTCTAATGCAAGGGTTATTAGAGATGGAGCTATAATATTTAATGGTAAAATTGGCTCTATATTTAGAGAAAAAGATCAAACTAAACAGGTTTCAGCAGGTTTAGAATGCGGGATTACTCTTAAAGACTTCGCTGATTATCAAAAAAAAGATATTATTGAAGTTTATAATTCAACAATAACTGAAAGAACAATTTAAATGAAACATCTAGGAAAACCCATAACACAACGACAATTAAGGGTTGGAGAAATGATAAAACAAGCGCTAGGTACTCTTTTTATTAGAGATGAAGCGAAAATACCAAATTTATCAACAAAAGAAATTACAGTTACAGAAGTAAGAATGTCTCCAGATCTAAAAACAGCTAAAATTTATGTAATGCCTTTAGGAGGAAAGAACACTGAAGAAATTATAGAAAAATTAAAAATTGCTTCATTCATGATAAGGAAAGTTTTGTCTAAAAAAATTATAATGAAATTTTTACCAAAACTTTTTTTTGTAAAAGATGATTCTTTTGATTATGCAGAAAAAATAGAAAATTTAATTAAACAAACAAACAAACAAATAAATAAATAAGGAAAAAAATGAAAGAAAAAGTAAAAGAACTTCAAATCCATGACAAAGATACTGGATCTTCTGAAGTTCAGATTGCTCAACTAACTGGGAAAATTGAGAGTCTATCTAAACATATAAAACAATTTAAAAAGGATAAACATTCTTCAGTAGGCCTTTTGAGAGCAGTAAATAGAAGAAAAAAATTATTAGATTATTTGAAGAAAAATAATATGGAGTCTTATAAAACAGTATTAACAAAATTAAATTTAAGGAAGTAAATGTTTAAAGTAGTAAAAAAAGAAATAGAAATAAGTGGAAAAAAATTAAGTTTAGAGACTGGAAAAATAGCAAGACAAGCTGATGGAGCAATTATAGCTCAATGTGGCGAAACAGTTATATTGGCAACGGTTGTTGGTGCAAAGAGAGTAAATCCAGATATGGATTATTTTCCTTTATCAGTAAATTACCAAGAAAAATATTATGCTGGAGGAAAAATCCCTGGTGGATATTTTAAAAGAGAGGCAAGACCAACTGAGAGTGAGACATTAATTTCAAGATTAATTGATAGACCAATTAGACCTTTGTTTCCTGATGCATTTAAAAATGAAGTACAGTTATTACCGACAGTAATTTCATACGATGCCGAAAATCAGCCAGATATTTTAGCAATCACTGCTTCGTCAGCAGCCTTAGCTATCTCAGGAATGCCATTTATGGGTCCAGTTGGGGCTTCTAGGGTTGGCTTTATTGAGGGAAAGTACGTCCTTAACCCATCTAAAAAAGAATTAGAAAAATCTAAATTAGATCTTGTTGTAGCTGGAACTAAAGATGCAGTATTAATGGTTGAGTCCGAAGCAAATGGATTGACAGAACAAGAAATGTTAGATGCTGTGAAGTTTGGACACGAAGGATTTGTCCCAGTAATAGAAATGATTGAGGAACTAGCAAAAGAATGTAGAAAACCCGAATGGACAGTTGAGAAAAAGGATCTTTCAGAGATAAAAAAGAAATTAGAAGATGAATTTACTGAAGATTTAAAAAAAGCATTTTCTACAAGAGATAAACAAGATAGATCTAATCAAATTTCAGAAATTACTGAGAAAGCTAAAAAGCTTTATGAGGAAAATGAGAACTACTCAGATCTAGATGTAAATTCACAACTCAAAAATTTAGAAAAATCTATAGTAAGAACTGATATCCTAAAAAATAAAAATCGTATTGATGGAAGAGGACTTGCTGATGTAAGACCAATTATGTGTGAAGTTGGAGTTCTACCAAGAGCTCATGGTTCGGCACTTTTTACCAGAGGAGAAACTCAAGCAATTGTAGTTACCACTCTAGGTACTTCTGATGATGAACAACGTCTGGAAAGTTTAGACGGACAACACCGAGAAAGATTTATGCTTCATTATAACTTTCCTCCTTTTTCAGTTGGTGAAACTGGAAGAATTGGGACTGGTAGAAGAGAAGTTGGACATGGAAAATTAGCTTGGAGAGCAATTAACTCTTCATTGCCGTCAAAAGATACGTTTCCATACACTTTTAGAATAGTATCTGAGATAACAGAATCTAATGGCTCTTCATCAATGGCATCTGTTTGTGGTGCATCTCTTTCACTTATGGATGCAGGTGTTCCAATAAAAGAACCGGTTGCAGGTATTGCTATGGGATTAATTAAAGAAGGTGACGATTTTAGTGTTCTTTCTGATATTTTAGGTGACGAAGATCATTTAGGTGATATGGATTTTAAAGTTGCTGGAACTAAAGATGGAATTACATCATTACAAATGGATATCAAAATTACTGGTATCACATTTGAAATAATGGAACAGGCTTTAAACCAAGCTAAAGATGGAAGAATTCACATACTTGGTGAAATGAATAAAGCTTTAAGCAAGTCTAGAGATGATGTTGGAAAACACACTCCAAAAATGGAACAAGTTACTGTTGATAAAAAAGATATCGCTGCTGTGATTGGTAAAGGTGGTGCAACAATCAGAGAGATTGTTGAAAAATCAGGTGCTAAAGTTGATGTCAATGATGAAGGTATCGTAACAGTTGCTGCTCCTGATGAAGAGTCTAGAAATATTGCAATGCAAATGATCAAGGACATAACTGCTAAAGCTGAATTAAATAAAATTTATAACGGAAAAGTCATGAAAATTATGGAGTTTGGTGCATTTGTTAATTTCTTAGGTAAACAGGATGGTCTTGTTCATATTTCAGAACTTGCGCCTAAAAGAGTAGAAAAAGTTACCGACGTAGTTAAAGAAGGAGACGAAGTAAAAGTTAAAGTGATTGGTTTTGATAGAGGTAAAGTTAAACTTTCAATGAAACAAGCTGCTGAATAATCAGTAACTTAAATTAAAATTCTAAACCCCTGGAATGAATGTTCTGGGGGTTTTTTATGGGGCACCTAGCAACAGAACGCCCCTTAATTACTAACTCTCCGGGACGAAAAGCAAGCAAAGACCGTTACTACAATATCTTTTTCCACCATCAGGTCCGTCATTGAATACATGACCATGGTGAGCACCGCAGTTTGCACAGCTATATTCAGTCCTCTTCATGCCAAAAGAATAGTCAGTTTTTGTTACAAATACTCCAGGTAGTGCCTCTGTAAAAGATGGCCAACCAGTTCCACTGTCAAATTTTTTAACAGACTCAAATAATTTTACACCGCAATTTGCACAATGATATGACCCTTTTCTTTTCTCATAATTTAATTCACTAGTACCTGCACGCTCAGTACCCTCTTCAAACATTATTATTTTTTGCTCATTTGTAAGATCAGGATTAATTATATTGTATTCACTCTCATCTTTTTTTAATTTTTTTTTAAAACCCACTATGTTATTTGCTAATGATGTTAATGGATAAAATATAAAACCTAAAATAGAAGCCCCAGCAATTTTCAAAAACTTTCTTTTCATAATAATTATTTATTAATTATTTATTTTTTTTTCCAAGCTTATTTATTAAAAATAAAGCTATAGCAGTCAATAGGGCAAAAACTTCTAGTGCATGACCAGAACCCTCAAGAATTAATTGAACAAAGATAAATATTATACAAACTACAAACCAAACTAAAATTAGCATATTAATAAACTCTTAAGATATATTTTTAGGATCTGGCATACCTACTTTATTGTAACCAGCATCAACATAGTGAATTTCACCTGTAACACCACCTGCCATATCACTTAGTAGATATAATGCTGAGTTTCCAACATCCATATTGTCTACATTTCTCTTTAAAAAAGAATGATCTGCATTCCATTTATATAAGAATTTAGCATCCCCAATAGCAGATGCTGCCAAAGTCTTAATCGGACCTGCACTTATTGCGTTAACTCTTATTCCTTTAGCACCTAAATCTCTAGCTAAGTATTTAACACTAGACTCTAATGCAGCTTTACAAACACCCATTACATTGTAATTTGGAATAGCTTTATTAGCCTCATAGCTTAGTGTAATCATGCTACCACCCTCTTTCATAACTTTTGAAGCTTCTTTTGCAACTTCAGTAAATGAAAAGCATGAAATAAGCATACTTCTTAAAAAATTTTCTCTTGTTGTATTTAGATATTCTCCTGAAAGCTCAGATTTATCAGAAAAAGCAATAGCGTGAACAACAAAATCAATTTCTCCCCATTGAGATTTAATATCTTCAAATAATTTTACCACTTCTTCTTTTTTTTCAACATCACAGCTAAAAGTAACATTAGAATTTAATTTTTCTGCAAGAGGAACTACTCTTTTTTTAAGAGCATCACCTAAATATGTAAAAGCTAATTCTGCACCTGCCTCTGAAAGTTTCTGAGAAATACCCCATGCAATAGATCTTTCATTAGCAACACCCATTATCAGTCCTTTTTTACCCTTCATTAAAGACATAAGTTAGACTTTCTCAAATACTAGAGTTGCATTTGTTCCACCAAAACCAAAACTATTAGACATGACAGTATTCAATGTTACTTCTTTTTCTGTTTTAGCGACTATTGGAAATTTTTTAGCCTCATCATCCATTTCACTTATGTTAGCTGACCCTGTAATGAAATTATTTTTCATCATAATTAAACAATATATTGCTTCATGCACTGATGCAGCTCCTAACGGATGACCTGATAAAGATTTGGTCGAACTAATCTTAGGAATTTCATTTCCAAAAGCTTCTTTAACAGCATTCAATTCAGTAATATCTCCAACTGGAGTAGAAGTTCCATGAGTATTTATATAATCTATTTTATTTTTAGAAGTTGCCATGGCCATTTGCATACATCTCACTGCTCCTTCGCCAGAAGGTGCTACCATATCATATCCATCTGAGGTTGCTCCATAACCTGTTAATTCTGCGTATATTTTAGCTCCTCTAGCTTTAGCGTGTTCATATTCCTCAAGAACTAAAACCCCTGCACCTCCAGCAATTACAAAACCGTCTCTAGTTTTGTCATAAGCCCTTGAAGCCTGCTGAGGAGTACCATTATATTTAGAAGATAATGCAGTCATTGCATCAAACATTGCAGTCATCGCCCAGTGAATCTCTTCACTACCGCCTGCAAAAACAATATCTTGTTTTCCCATTTGGATAAGTTCCATGGAGTTTCCTATACAGTGTCCACTTGTTGCGCAGGCTGAACTCATTGTATAGTTTGTTCCCTTAATTTTAAATGGAACAGCAAGTGTTGCTGAGGCGGTACTTGCCATTGTTCTTGGAACTATAAATGGCCCCATTAATTTTGGTGTCTTAGCTCTAGTTTTATCTGCTGCTAAAATAACATTTTCAATTGAAGGTCCGCCCGAACCCATAACAATTCCTGTTTTGAAATTACTTACTTCACTTTCTTCCAACCCAGAATCTTCAATTGCTTCTTTCATGGCAATATAATTGTAAGCTGATCCTGATCCCATAAATCTAATTGTTTTTCTATCTATGTGATCTTCCAGTTTTATATTAGGCTTTCCATGAATATGACTTTTTAGATTATGTTCTTTGTATTCTTCAGAAAAAGAAATTCCTGATTTTGTGTTTAATAAAGATTGATGAACTTCTTCTTGATTATTACCAAGACATGAAACAATTCCCAAACCTGTAATTACTACTCTTCTCATTATTTAAATAATCCTACTTTTAGACTTTCTGCAGAGTATATTTTTTTGCCATCTGCAAGAAGAATACCATTTGCTAGCCCAACTGTCGTTTCTCCTTTAATTAATATTCTTTTCATATCAATAATATATGTCGCCATTTTGACGTTTTTTAAAACTTCCCCTGTAAACTTTA
>JACWEE010000017.1 GCA_014653665.1 Pelagibacterales bacterium SAG-MED34
GATATTATTTTATCATCCTTTGATATAGTATTTTCATTTATACCAAACCTTAATGTTTTTAGACCTGCAGATAGATTGGAAACTATTGAATGTTGGGAACATGCTTTAAAGAGCTCTAAAACACCAAGTATTTTATCGTTAACCAGACAAAACCTTAATTCCATCAGAAATAAATATTCAAGTACTAACAAGTGCTCATTAGGGGCATATGAAGTTTTAAGAACAAACAAAAAAATAAAATTGACTATTTTAGCAAGTGGTTCTGAAGTAAACTTGGCTATAGATGCCAGCCATAAATTAGCCAAAGATAAGATATACTCAAAAGTTATATCAGTACCATGTATGGAGCTTTTTGACTCACAACCAAGTAATTATAAAAATAAAATTTTAAATGAAGCAAAATTGAAAATATCAATCGAAGCTGGATCAAGCGACTGTTGGAAAAAATATGTTGGTGATTTTGGAATGACTTTTGGAATTAATGAATTTGGAAAAAGTGCCCCCTATAAAGACGTTTATAAATATTTTGGACTAATATCTTCAAATATTGTAGATAAATTAAAGAAAAAAATAAACTAAAAATGACTATTAAAATTGGAATTAATGGGATGGGTAGAATTGGTCGTATGGTGGTTAGATCAATTCTTGAAACACAAAATAAAAATTTAAAAATTAGTCACATAAACAATAGATCTAATGCAGAGGCTACTTGTAAATTATTAAAATATGACTCTATTCATGGAAAATTTAATGCGGATTTAAAATTTAATCAAAATGAATTGATAATTAATAAAAATAAAATTACATTTTCTCAAGAATCTAAAATCGAAAATATTAATTGGAAAAAATATCATGTTGACTATGTTTTTGAGTGTACTGGTAAATTTAATTCAAAAGAAAAGTTGCTTGTACATATCAAAAATGGAGCAAAAAAAGTAATCGTTTCAGCTCCATGTAAAAATGCAGACAAAACAATCGTATTTGGTGTAAATGAAAATACTATATCAAAGGATGATAAAATAATATCTGCTGCCTCGTGCACAACTAACTGTTTAGCACCAGTGGTGAATGTCCTAAATAATAATTTTGAAATCGAAAAAGGTTTTATGACTACCATTCATGCATTTACTAGTGATCAAAGAATTTTGGACAATTCTCATAAAGATCCAAGAAGAGCACGAGCTGCAAGCCAGTCAATAGTCCCGACATCAACTGGGGCATCAAAAACAATAGGCGAGATAATTCCAAGCTTAAAAGGGAAATTAGAAGGGGTTGCGATGAGAGTCCCAACTCCTAACGTGTCGCTTGTCGAGTTGATATTTTGTTCAAAAAAAGAAATAGATATTAAAAAAATTAATAATGCTTTTGAAATTGCCTCAAAAAATGAATTGAATAAAATTTTAGAAGTTACTCACGAGAAACTAGTTTCCATTGATTTTAATCATCATGCTGCATCAGCAATTGTAGATGCCTCTTTGACGAATGTGGTTGGAACTAATATGGGTAAAATTTCAGCTTGGTATGATAATGAGTGGGGTTTTTCCAATAGAATGTGCGATATAGCTGAGAATTTGAATAAAATCTCTTAATGAGAAGTATATTAAACGAAAGAAATCTTAACAGTAAAAAAATATTACTTAGATTAGACTTAAATGTTCCTTTTGAGAATGGAAAAATAAGCGACACAACAAGGATTGATAAAATTCTGCCCACATTGAAATTTTTAATGCAACAAAAAACTAAAATAATAATTCTATCACATGTGGGAAGGCCAAAAGGAAAAATAGTAAAAGGGTTGTCCTTAAAACCAATATGTGAAGATTTGAAAAAAAAATTAAATGTAAATACAAAACTTATAACCAAAAATATTTATGAAATAAAAAACAAAGATTTCTTTGAAAAATTTCATGAAGAAATTCTTATTTTAGAAAATATAAGGTTTTATATTGAAGAGGAAAAAAATGATCAAAAATTTGCAAAACACTTAGCAAGTTTAGGAGATATTTATGTGAATGATGCTTTTTCGTGTTCTCATCGAGCACACGCATCTATTGATCGAATTTCTCAATATTTGCCTTCTTATTCTGGACTGCAACTTGATTTAGAAGTGGCAGCTCTTGATAAACTTACTACTGAAATAACAAAACCTATAACATGTATAATAGGAGGATCTAAAATTTCTACTAAGATAGATATTATCAAAAATTTAATACCAAAATTCGATAATATTATTATTGTAGGTGGAATGGCTAATAATTTTATTGAACATTTTGGAAATAATATTGGAAAATCAATAAAGGAAAAAAATTGTCATAAAATAGTTGATGAAATTATCTCACTATCAGAAAAAAACAAATGTAAGATAATTTATCCTGATGACGTACTTGTATCAAAATATTTAAATGGGTCGCCTGTAAATAAAGAATTAGATCAAATCTTACCTGATGATATGATTTTAGATATTGGACCAAAAACAATTAATAAAATAATTGATGTAATTGATAATAGTAAAACAATATTATGGAACGGACCCGCTGGTTATTTTGAAAATCCAAATTTTGCTAATGGAAGTATTAAAATAGCCAAAAAAATAGTTGAAAATAACAAATCAAGCAAAATTTTTTCTGTTGTGGGCGGTGGTGATACTGTTTCATTATTGAATAGCTTAAAAGTTGTTGGTAATTTTAATTTTGTTTCAACTGCAGGTGGAGCCTTTTTAGAATATCTTGAAGGAAAAGAGCTGCCTGGTATAACCGCTTTAAATTGATATGTCAGAACTTAATAAAATTGCTCTAAAAATAATATCTAATGGAAAAGGTATACTTGCAGCAGATGAAAGTAATGGAACCATGACAAAAAGACTTGAGGCAGTAAATGTGGCCTCAACCTCAGAAAATAGACTTTTATTTAGACAAACACTATTTTCATCTGAAGGTATGAAGAAATACATAGGTGGTGTAATTCTTTATGATGAGACAATAAATCAAACTACAAATTTTGGAAAATCAATTCCTGATTTAATCTCTTCTTCAGGTGCGATTCCTGGGATAAAAGTTGATACTGGTGCTAAAATTTTGGCAAATTCCTCTGAGGAAAAAATAACCGAGGGCTTAGATGGACTTAGAGAGAGATTAAATAAATACTATAAACTTGGGGCGAGATTTACAAAATGGAGAGGTGTTTATACTATAAGCAATAAATATCCAAGCAAACTTGCAATTAGTAGTAATGCTCATGCGTTGGCACGATATTCAGCTTTAGTCCAAGAAAGTAAAATGGTTCCAATAGTAGAGCCTGAAGTATTGATGGATGGTGACCATTCTGCTGATATTTGTTTAAGAAAAACGTCAGAAGTTATTAAAAAATGTTTTGACGAATTAATATTACATAAAGTTGATCTTACAGGGATTATTTTGAAACCAAATATGATATTATCTGGCAGTAAATCGAAAGGTCAAATCTCTAATGAAGAAATCTCACAAAAAACACTAGAATGTCTAAAGAACTCAGTTCCAAATGAAGTGCCGGGGATAGCCTTTTTATCAGGGGGTCAATCAGAAATAGAGGCAACCAAAAATTTAAATTTAATAAATCAAAATAACTATACTAAATTTATAATGACTTACTCTTATGGAAGGGCTCTACAACAAAGTGCACTAGGAATCTGGTCAAAAAATATAAAAGACATAGACGCAACTCAAAATACTTTTAATCATAGAGCTAAAATGTGTTCTTTAGCTACTCAAGGAAAATGGTCAAACAAACTTGAAAATAAATAAAAAAAAATTTATTTATCTTATTTCTCCAAATAGAATATATAAAAACTTCTTAAAAGATCTTAAATCAGTTCTAAGAACAAATAAAGTAGGAATTTTTCAGATGAGGTTGAAAAAATATTCACTAAGACAAAAAATATTAATTGGTAAAGAAATTAAAAATATTTGTGAAGCAAATAAAGTATGCTTTTTGGTAAATGATGACCCTTGGCTTGCAAATAAACTTGGTGCTGATGGTTGTCATCTAGGTCAAAATGATATGAAAATTAAAGAAGCTCGTGATATAATTGGGAATAAGATAATTGGCATTACTTGTCATAACTCAATTAAACTTGCTAAAATTGCAATAAAATCAAAAGCTGATTACTTAGCTTTTGGCGCCTTTAACGCAACAAAAACGAAAAAAACAAAATATCGAGCAACTACAAAGATTTTAGGCGAAGTAAAGCGAATAACCAATATTCCCATTGTAGCTATTGGTGGAATTAATTCTAATAATTATAAAAATCTATTATTGAATAAAGCTAATTTTTTAGCTATTTCAAGCTACATCTGGAATAATAAAAAATATAAGCCAAAACAAGCAATAGAAATACTAAGATGAAAATTAATGCTGGAGAAATCAGAGTTGGAATGCTTTTAGAGTATAAAAATGACTTATGGCAAGTTTTAAAAACTCAACATGTAAAACCGGGCAAAGGTGGTGCATTTGCACAAGTAGAGATGAAAAGTGTTGGCAAAAATACAAAATTGAACGAACGATTTAGGTCTAGTGAGACTGTTGAGAAAGCATCGCTAGAAGAAATAAATTTTAGTTATCTTTATGCAGATGAAAATAATTATTTCTTTATGGATCCTAAAACTTTTGATCAAATTGAAATTAAAAAAAATATTGTTGGAGAAAAGGGGAAATTATTAACCGAAAATCTTGAGGTTGTGATTAGCTTTTATAATGATAATGCAATTTCAATAGAACTGCCTAATCAAGTAAATTGTAGAATTGCTACTACTGACGCAGCCTTAAAAGGCCAGACAGTTTCATCATCTTATAAGCCCGCAATACTTGACAATGGAATTAAAATACTAGTTCCTCCATTTATAGAACCAGAAGATGAAATTATTGTAGATACAAGAACAATTCAATACGTTAAAAAAATTTAGTAAATGAACTCAATATCTCCACATCTAAATATTATGATTAAAGCTTGCGAAAAAGCATCCAAGGTAATTATCAGAGACTTTGGAGAGATTGAAAATTTACAAGTTGCTAAAAAAGGTCCAAGAGATTTTGTAACAAAAACTGATAAAAGAGTTGAAGAAATTCTTATTGATGAACTGACAAAATCAAAAAAAAATTATTCATTTCTTACTGAGGAAAGTGGAGAAATTATAAATAATGATAAATATAAAAGATGGATTATTGACCCAATCGATGGAACAACAAATTTTTTACATGGGATACCTCATTTTGCAATTTCAATTGCTCTAGAAATAGATGATGAAATAAAATGCGCTTTAATAAATGACCCAATAAAAAATGAAATATTTTTTGCTGAAAAAAATAATGGAGCATTTTATAATAATCATAGAGTAAGGGTTTCTAATAAAGGTGATATTGAAGATTGTTTATTTTCATCAGACCAAGATGGGTTAAAAATTATTTATCCAAGCTTGAATATGAGGTCGACTGGATGTGCAGCATTAGATTTAGCCTATGTTGGATCTGGAAGATTAGATGGTTTTTTTCATAATAAAATAAACTTATGGGATATAGCTGCTGGTATATTAATTGTTAAAGAAGCAGGAGGGACAACAAATGATTTTACTAAATATGAGTACGATAATATAGATATAAGAGCGGCTAGTAGCACTATTTACTCGGAAATGATGAAAAAATTAACTAACTTTTAATTGTTTTTATTCAACTTTTTGCTATAAGACCGCGTATGAAAAAAAACTTACACCCAAACTATCACAATATAAAAGTAGAAATGACTGATGGTAGTCAATTTGAAACTAGATCAACATGGGGATCAGAGGGAGAAACTCTTAAACTTGAAATTGATCCTAAATCACACTCTGCTTGGACTGGTGGAAAACAAAAAATACTTGATAAAGGTCGTGTAAGTAAATTTAATAAAAAATTCCAAAACTTTAGATCAGAAACAAAATAATGAGTGGTGCACCATTAATGCCAATGGCTACAGCAGTGTGGTTGGTAGAAAATACTTCATTAACTTTTAAACAAATAGCAAATTTTTGCAAATTACATGAAGTGGAAATACAAGGTATTGCAGACGGCGAAGTTGCAAAAGGTATAGTGGGCTATAATCCTATTATTGCAGGTCAATTAACTAAGGAAGAAATTAAACTTTCTTCTCAAGACTCGAATAGACCTTTAAATATTCAGATAAACGAAATCGAAATAAATAGTGATAATAAAAAAACCAAAAAATATATTCCATTATCTAAAAGGCAAGATAAACCAGATTCTGCACTTTGGTTAATAAAACAACATTCAAATTTAAAAGATTCTCAAATCGCTAAATTGGTTGGTATTACAAAAAGTTCAACAACGGCTATAAGAAATAAAAGCTATTGGAACTATAATAGTTTAAGTGCAAAAGATCCAGTAGCAATGGGACTATTTACACAGAAAGATCTTATTGAAGCTATAGAAAAAGCAGAAAGAAGAATTTTAAAAGAAAAGAAAGAAAAGGAAAAAGCTCAATCTGATAATTAAAAATATGAAATATTATAGACAAATAAATTATAAAGTGTTATCAAACTCACTTTCCGGAGGTGGTTATTAAAATCGAAGTAAAAGACAATAATATTGAACAAGCTTTAAGAGTTTTAAAGAGAAAACTTCAAAGAGATGGTTTTTTTAAAATTATCAAGCAAAAGAATACTTACGAGAAACCATCAGAAAAGAAAAAAAGAATTCTTCAAGAAAATATAAAAAGGGTAAAAAAACTTAATAAGTTAAAGAATAGGATTTAATTATCGCGGGGTGGAGCAGCCTGGTAGCTCGCAAGGCTCATAACCTTGAGGTCGGCGGTTCAAATCCGTCCCCCGCAACCAATTTCAACTAGATTTTAAAGTTAGATTTTCTGCTATCTAATAAAAAAGTTTTAACTGTTTCTTTTGTAAGCTGATCAAATGATTTTCCAAAGTTTTCTATTTTTTCAATAGTAGCTGGCGGAGCAGTAATGATATGACAACCTAATTGTCTTGCTTGCAAATAATTATAAGGTTCACGAACACTAGCCCATAATATTTCAACATTTTTATATCTTTTTGCCAATGCAATGCTCTCGATAAATTCTGGAACTGGGTCTTTACCTGCATCGCCTGCTCTTCCTGCAAAAATGGAAATAATTGTTTTAGTTTTTTTATTAATTAACTTTAAAATTTTTTCAGTTTGTTTAGCATTATAAACGGCTGTTATATTAAGTTTTATATTTTGATTATTTAATTCTTTAATAATTTTACCCATAAAACTCCCCTTGGAATTAGCAACTGGTACTTTTACGTAAACATTTTTTCCCCAGGTGTTAATCTTCATTGCTTGAATTTTCATTTCTTTATAATCGTCAGCAAACACTTCAAGTGAAACGGGTTTATTATTACAAATTTTTAGAATTTTTTTGAATATGATTTATAATCCTTTGCTCCAGCTTTTCTCATTAAGCTAGGATTTGTAGTAAATCCCTTAACAATCTTTTTTTTATTAAATTTTTTAATTTGATCTAATTCTGCAATGTCACAAAATATTTTAGTATTCAAAATTATACCTATAAATTCTTAGTGATATCTTCTGTCATTTTTTTTGCATCAGCAAATAACATTAAAGTATTCTCTTTGTAAAATAAATCATTATCAATTCCAGCATAGCCAGGTGATAAACTACGTTTAACAAATAATACTGACTTACATTTTTCAACATCAAGAACTGGCATACCATAGATTGGGCTTTGTGGGTCTGTTTTAGCAACGGGATTTGTCACATCATTAGCACCAATAACAAAAGCCACATCTGCATTTGCAAAATCATTATTAATCTCTTCTAGTTCAAATACTTCATCATATGGAACATTTGCTTCCGCAAGCAAAACATTCATATGTCCTGGCATTCTTCCTGCAACAGGATGAATTGCATAAGAAACCTTTATGTCATTCTTTTTTAAAGTATCTACCATCTCTCTTAAAGCATGTTGTGCTTGAGCGACAGCCATTCCATATCCTGGAACAATAATTACTGATGAAGCATTCTTCATTAGAAAAGCAGCATCATCTGCATTTCCACTTTTAACTGGTCTTTGTTCTTTGTTTTGTGATGATGATGATTGTTCAGTTGCACCAAATCCTCCTAAAATAACATTAAAGAATGATCTATTCATTCCTTTACACATTATATAAGATAATATAGCACCAGATGATCCCACCAATGCTCCTGTAATTATTAATGCAGTATTTTCTAAAGTAAAACCAATTCCAGCCGCAGCCCAACCTGAGTATGAATTTAACATTGAGATCACAACTGGCATATCTGCACCACCAATTGGAATAATTAATAAAAGTCCAATTAAAAATGATACAGCTAACAATATCCAAAATAAATTAGAAGATTGTGTAGAGCAAAGTAAATAAGTTAACACTATTATTGAAATTAAAATTAATGCATTAAGTAAATGTTGACCTTTAAAAGTTATAGGTGAGCCTGACATTATTCCTTGAAGTTTCAAAAAAGCAATTATTGAGCCTGAAAAAGTAATTGCACCAACTGCGGCACCAATTGACATTTCTATTAAACTTCCAAGCTTAATATTACCAGGTGATCCTAAACCAAATGCCTCTGGATTTAAGAAAGCAGCTATTGCAACAAATACAGCAGCAAGACCAACCAAACTGTGAAAGCCAGCAACTAATTCTGGCATTGCTGTCATTGGGATTTTATAGGCAATAAATGCGCCGATTAAACTGCCTATTAAAAGAAAAATTAAAACAATTACAAATCCAGTTGAAAAATTACCAATAGATAAAAAAGTTACACTAATTGCAATTATCATACCTAAAATCCCGAAGAAATTTCCCTGTCGAGAAGTTTCTGGAGAAGAAAGTCCTCTTAAAGCAAGAATAAATAAAACCCCTGAAATAAGGTAAAAAATTGCTGATAAATTTGCAGATATCATTATTTATCCTTTTTCTTTTTTTTATACATAGCGAGCATTCTTTGTGTAACTAGAAAGCCACCAAAAATGTTTATTGCGGCTAAGCCTATTGCTAAAAAACCGAAAATACTTGAAATGTTAAATATAGTATCAGAATTTCCTGCTAAACCTGCAATAATTGCACCAACAATTATGACAGATGAAATTGCATTCGTTACTGACATTAGAGGTGTATGTAGCGAGGGTGTAACACTCCAAACGACATAATATCCAATAAAAATTGAAAGAATAAATATACTTAATCTGAATATAAAAGGATCTATTTCCATAATTATTTTTTTATTAGAGTTTTATCAATTATTTCGTCCTCTAGATTTATTTTAATTTTCTTATTCTCTTTATCATACAAATTTGAAACAAAATTAAATACATTTTTGGCAAATAAATTGGATGCAGAGTTTGGAAGTTTATTTAATATATTGCTCTCTCCCATTATTTTAACACCATCAATCTCTACGACTTCGTTAACTTTACTGTATGCTGTATTTCCACCTTGTATTGCAGCTAGATCATAAATTATTGAACCCGCTTTCATTTGATTGATCATATCTTCTTTAATAATTATCGGTGCTTTTTTTCCTGGTATTAAAGCTGTACAAATCACAATATCTATTTTTTTTAAAGTTTCTGTCAATAGCTCTTCTTGCTTCCTCTTAAATTCATCAGATGCTTCTTTAGCATAACCACCCTCTGTCTCCAGATTTTCTGAACCCTCAACTGTTAAAAACTTGCCACCTAAACTTTCAACTTGTTCTTTTGAGGCCATTCTAACATCTGTTGCAAATACTATTGCTCCCATTCGTTTTGCTGTTGCAATTGCCTGTAATCCTGCAACACCTGCACCAACTACAAGAACTTTTGCTGCAGGAATAGTACCTGCCGCAGTCATCATCATGGGTATTGCTTTTTCAAAGTTTGCAAAAGACTCTATCACTGCTTTGTATCCAGCAAGATTGGCTTGGGATGACAATATATCCATTGATTGTGCTCTAGTAATTCTTGGAAGTAATTCTAAAGATAAAATATTTGCATTTTTATTTACTAAACTTTTTATTTTTTCCTCATTGATATACGGATTGAAAACACCAATTAAAGTTTGATTTTCTTTTATCAATGAATTTTGATCATCGTTTAATAAATTTAATTGAACAATAATATCAGCATTAGTTATGATTTCTTTTTCATCATTAATAATTTTAACTCCTAAATTTGTATACTCGATATTGTCGATTCCAAGATGTTTAGCGTAATTCTCTGGTAGCAAAACTTCTAACCCAAGTGCTAGATATTTTTTTGCAGTTTCAGGAGTAATTGCAATTCTTTTCTCAATATTAAGATTTTCTGAAATAGAAGCAATTTTCATAGAAGAAACTTATAACAAGAATGTAGACATTAATACTATAACAAATATTATCGCTACAGTTCCCCACAAGACTAAATTGCTGGTGTTATTCCATATATTTTTATGGCCATATTGATCCATAAAATTATTTCTGTCTTGCTTTAAATTTTGGGTTTGTTTTGTTTATAATATAAACCCTTCCTCGTCTTCGTACAAGTTTTGAGTTTAAATCTCTTTTTTTCAGCGATTTTAATGAACTTTTAATTTTCATAATTAATGAGATGTAATAAAGGAACTTATATAATCTTTCAATTGTAATTTTCCAAATTTTTGAAATATTTTGCTATTATAAGTTATATTTGTTAAAGCTGAAGCATACCTTTCTCCTGATCGAGGTTTTAGGAATACAATTTTAGTTTTAAACAATTTTGCAACCTCTAAAATTGAATATGACTTCTTATTGCTAATACTATAATATCTACATTTGTCAGCTTTAAAAGCTTCATAACAAACTTTAGTAGTATCATGAATGTGAGTAAATCTTCTAGTTTGAGTCCCTGGCCTTACAACAGTTAGTGGTTTTTTGCTTAAATACTGATTTTGGAATATTCCAATAACTGTTGCCATATCACCAATGCTAATTTGTTTTGGACCATAGACATTATAGAAAAAAATAATCTCAAATTTAAAATTAAACCATTTTTTTAAATTTTCTAATAATTCTAAGTTTTTTGATTTAGTAAAAGCATAAGGTGATAAATTTTTATCATTACCTTTATTTCCTAAACTTGCTGATGTTGCTGAATAAATAAGCTTTATGTTGTTGTCTAAACAAAATTTAAAAACAGCATTAGATCCTATAGAGTTAGATTTAAAACATTCATCAAATTTTTCAAAACTTTGGTAAATTCTAGAAAATTCACCAAAATGAAAAATTGATTTAATTTTTTTTTTTTCCTTTTGCAGGATTTTCTTAATATCTAAAGTATCACCAAATAAATATCGGGTGCGTTTATTTTTAATATGATTTTTTTTTGAACCAGATGAATAATTATCTATACTGATAATATTATAATTTGTTTTTTTTAATAAAAGTTCTATTAAGTTTGAACCTACGAACCCCGCTCCGCCTGTAACAATAATAAGATTTTTCATTTTAGATTAGCCTGGCAATGTCCTACTCTTCCGTGTCTTAAGACAAAGTACCATTGGCGCTGAAGGGCTTGACTTCCGAGTTCGGAATGGGATCGGGTATTACCCCCTCGCAATAATCACCAGGCAGAATTTAATACTAAAATTAAATAACATTGTAAAGGTTAATCTATAGTAATTTATATTTAAAAAATGCTTGATAAAACAACAAAAAAGTAATTTTAGTTATTTTTTTTTACAACTTTTTTAAATTTGTTATTGAAGGAAACAAAAACGTAAAAGACACCAATTATTAAACCCGACACAAATGAAATCAAAAGAATATTCTTAATATTTGAATATTGTTTAGTGCTTACTAAAAATTCATTGTATTCAATCCATTGAAAATTATTGTCATTTTTTAAATCATTAATTTTTTTTTCTAGATTTTCTATGTTTGAATATTTTCGTTTTTTTATAATGTTAATCTCTTCTAATATCGCTTGCTGGCCTAAAATATAATATGGAGTAGCAGTAAAACTAGAACTTAAATTTAAATCTTTTAATTTGTCACTTTCTAATCCTAGTGTATTTGCAATTTCATACTGCTCTTCCAAATACTCTATTTTTTTTAAATCATTTCTTATAATGATATCTCTTTTTACTTCTAGAAGATCTAATAGCTGCTGAAAAAATGACTTTTCAAAGTTTGATAATGATATTTTTAGTAAATCAATTATTATTTGTTTTCCAAGATCTTTATCGTGCCAATTAAATTTTAAAGTATAGACATCTGAACTTCCTCTAACTTTTTCAAGAACAAATAATGCAGATAAATTGTTTAGTTTAGCTCTCCGTTCTATTTCTGTTAACTTATCTATCTTATCTCCAACAATATCAGTATTTTTTAAAACTTTTATAAACTTCTTAGAATTTGAAATCTCACTAATAAACTGATTTAGAACTAATTTGTTTATAAGGAATATATTTTTGTCCATCTCGCTTTTTGTTTTAGTAAATTTATATCCACTTGAGTTAATAAATTCATATATTGAATGAAGTTTTATGAATTCTGTATTTGAACTCGGTTTAATTTCCAATGAAATTTCAAATGATTTTGGTTGAGAATTAATGTAAATCAGACCAATAAAAAATGAAATAAATGTTATTAAAATAATCTTATATTTACCACCCCAAAAAATTTTAAATATTTCAATTAAATTTATTTCATCATTAGAAATATTTATGAGATTTTTTTTTTTCATAAGATTAATTTAAATTTTTAAAAATATGACTATACATATTTCTGTTTAATTGCATATAAATTTATTTTTTAAGTTTATAAATTATATAAACAAATATCATTATAAATCTCTATAAAAAAATTTTAATTTTTTTTCCCACTTTAAGGATGTGTTTAAAATTAATTTAAGATTATTATGTTTAGGTTTCCAAGAAAAATACTTGTATAATTTATTTGTATTAGCAACAACTTTTTTAGAGTCTCCAAATCTTCTTTTCCCAATTATGGTTGGAATATTGAAACCTAAAATTTTATCAAGAGTTTTTAACACCTCTTTGACAGATACTCCTTTTCCATAACCACAATTAAAAATTTTCGATTTTTTGTTCTTAATCAAATCTTTTACACACATATAATGAATTTCTGCAAGATCACTAATATGAATATAATCTCTGACTGCCGTTCCGTCATCAGTATCATAATCATCACCATTAATTATTAATTTATCTCTTTTCCCTACAGCTACCTCACAGGCAATTTTTATTAAATGCGTAGAATATTTAGTTATAAGACCAGTTCTTAACTTTTTATCAGCTCCAGCAACATTAAAATATCTCAATATTGTGTATGTGATTGGTTTTTTTTTTGATTTTTGAATTATAAAGTTTTCTGTTTTTAATTTTGATAATGCATATGGATTAAGAGGATTTTTTTTGTCATTTTCAGAAGCTTTTTTCTTTACATTTCCGTATACTGAAGCTGATGATGAAAAAATTATTTTATTTAATTCGTGTTTAAAACAAATATTTAAAAAAATCTTTGATTTTTCATAGTTATAATTGATATATTTTTTAGGTTTTTTGATAGACTCGTCTACTCTGATTAAGCCAGCGAAATGAATTACTAAATCAAATTTTTGTTGTTTGATAATTTTTGAAACTTTTAACTTGTCTCCAATATCACAAACATAAAGTTTTGCTTTTTTGGGGACAAGCCTTTTATGACCAGTTATTAAGCTATCGATTATTGAAACTGAATGACCTTTATCAACTAATAAATGTGCAACATGACTACCTATGTATCCAGCTCCGCCTGTGATTAAAATTTTTAAAACCATAATTATATTTATAACTGTAATATATACGCAACATATACCATTAATTGAAATAATATTACTTAAACTTAAATTTGATAATATCTTCTAATCTAGGGTAACTATTGTATTTATATAAATCTCTACTTTTAAATTTATATTTAATTAATTTTTTATAATTCAATATACAATTATATATAAATTTATGAGACTTGTGATTTAAGAAAATTTTTTTGTATAATCTGAAAACTGTGTCACATTTTTCAACTTTAATCTTAAATCTTTTAATAATTTTTCCACCATCAATTTTCTTTTCAACTACATGGAAAGTTATACCAATATGATTTTCTTTATTCATCAACGAGTAAAAATTAGGAAAAAGTCCTTTATATTTAGGTAATAATCCAGGATGAAAATTTACAATATCACAATTAATTTTTTTTAATGTCTTAGAGGTAAAAATTTGATTACAATTATAAGATACTATTAAATCAAAATTTTTTTTTTTTATAAAATTATGAAAGTCATTTTTGTTTATACTTTTAAAATGATGGGTTTTGCACTTATAGACAATGGATTTATTAAATAGTTTAAAATAAATTATTTCGATAATTTCTTTAAAATTAAGGAGTAAAATAAAATAAAACAATTTTTTTAAATTTAGAAAACCAGGTATAAAAACAATTTCAATATCTATTTTTTTAAACCTTGTGCAATATTTTAAAAATGGCGGTGTAAAAAAATTTTCTTCAGAGGTCGTAACTATACAAATTTTTTTAACCATTAATTTTTTTCATAGAAATTTATTAATTTGCAAATATTAACAACATCATTTTCTGATATTTTATCATGTGTTGGTAAGCTTAGAATTTTTTTATGTAAGTATTCACAGTTATTAAAATCTTCTAAATTGAAATTAAGCTTTAAATATCTGGTGATATTTACATACCATGTATGTCTAATATCATAGCCCTTTTTTAACAATTCATTATGTAAAAATTTGTTATTTTTTTTTTTAAGTAAAATTGGAAACTCTAAGAAAGAATTAATTTTGTAATTATTAAAATTATTAATTCTTAAACTTTTGTCTAAATAATATTCATATAATCTTACTTTTTTAATCCTATTATCTATCTTAGCTTCATAATTTTTTAAATTTTCAATTCCTGCTATCGCGAAACTATTTTGAAATTTATACTTATAATGATCAGGAATAGAATCAGGAAAATGCGGATAAACGTTAGGATTCATCAATTTATCTAATCTGTTGATGGATAACTTTAAAATATGATGTGTAAAAAAATTATACACATATTTGCTATAAAAAATGTCAATTAAGATACAAAAAAATACCAGTTTCAAAGATTTAATAATTGGATAATTAATATTATTATTTAAATTTTGCTCTATTTCGTAAAATTTTGAATAATCTTTGCAATAAATAGCTCCTCCATTGAACGTGCAAAGATGCTTCATAATACCAAAACTATAAAATCCATAATCAATATTTTTCTCAAAGTTTTTACCGGCTGTAGAGCAATATAACAAAAAAAAACTTAAAATTGATAATTATGATAATATTGACTTACTAAGTTCATATAATAAGCACATATATAATTC
>JACWEE010000018.1 GCA_014653665.1 Pelagibacterales bacterium SAG-MED34
TAAAATTAAAAAATATTGAGAATGAAAAAACAAATGCTTTTAAAAAACCTGAAATAATTCAATTAGAAAAGCAAAAAAAATTGGAAATAGAAAAGATAGAAAAATTAAGAGTTAAAGAAATTCAACTTAGAACAGAACTTAATGCTCTTGAGGTAAAATATAGAATTTTAAAAGGTGATCAAAAAAAAGCACTTCGATCAGATATAGAGAATAATCAAACAGACATAAAAGCTATTGAGCAAAAAATTGATATTTTTGATAAAAAAATAGATGATAAAATAAGTAAGCTTAATAATGATTTGAACTCAAGTGTTGTTACACAAAATAAGATTATAAATGATCTTGAAGTAGATTTAAGTAATTTAATTGGACTTACTAGTGATAGTATTAAACCAAGAGAAAATGCAATTAATCAAGAAAAAGATAATAATATAAAAATAGTAGATAATAATATCAAAGATCTCAATGATCAAATAACAGCCTTAGAAGCTGACAAACCTAAATACCAAAGCAATAAAGGAGAAAATAAAACATTTTTCGAGGATAGAAACTATTTAATAGAGGAAAGAAATATTCAAGTTGAAAAGGTAAGAAAAATTTCTAATTCAAATCAAATTTATAACCTGGCATTAACTATTAAGCTTAATCCATTTATTAGATGGGTTTCAGGTGGAGAAGTTCCAGAAAATTTTGGTGCAGAGGATTTATCCACAAAAGATGTAGAGAGAGCTTTCTGGCTCTTGTATGGTTTATTAGCCATAATTATTTCGATCATAGGTACTTTAATAGCTGCTGCAGGGGTTCATTTACAGGATAGAGACGTACACATAAGAAAAAATAAAAAATATATGTCTAAACTGACATTAGGTTACAGTTTAAGGAAACTAGCAGTCAGAATGAGCAGATATTTTACTAAACCAAAAATTATAGAAAAAATTATTGAAAAAGAAGTTGAAGTTGAAAAAATTATTGAAAAACCAGTCGTAGAAGAAAAAATTGTATATCAAAAAATAGAAGTACCAAAGGAAACTGTTAAAAGGGAACTCGTACATGTACCTTTATGGACTCAAGATCCAGCATTAATTAGTAAAAAAGTTGATATTTCTAATTTTCAAGAAAAACCTAAAAAGAAAAAATAAATGTCAAAAGAAACAATTACTTATACAGAAAATAATTTTGAACCATTAAACAAAGCAATAGATCAATCAATTAAAGAGCAAAGATCCAGAACAATTTGGCGTTATGCTAAAGTAATTGCTTTAATATTGGTCAGCATTGGTATCTTAGCTGTTCTCTTAGCATGGGCCTATAGTATTTATAAAAAACCAAATCCTGAACTAGTTAGAAAAATAGATGAAGTAAATAAAAGATTTGAACAATCACAGAGAATTGACAAAAATGAGGAAAAGATAGTTGAGGGAGTAATTGTCAAATATAATTCAACTACACAAAGATTTTTAACATCAAATGTAGATGGAATATCAATTACAACAAGAGTTACGTATAGCAAAACAAAAGATCTTTTAGAGGGCAACACTCCTAAAAAAGTGACATGTTATCTCCAAAAAGGAGTAATAAATTTTGAATTTGACGAACCACTTTCTTCACAACAAGAAGCATTAAATATCATCGGCATATCACTTAAGGAAGCAAATTCTTATAAAAAATATTGTAAATATAACACTAGATAAATGTTAGAGTGTGAAGCTGTGAGAAGAGACAATTCTCAAAGTGCTGCATCAGGATTTTGGGCAGGGGTTTTAATGGGCGCTAGAGAACATTAAGCACGTGATTAATCTAATTATAAAGTGGTTAAACCACTAAGTAAATATTATTACAACCACAAGTAGATTGATTATGTTGTTTCATTATTTAATTAAATTAAATAATGTTTACTTATAATATTTTATAGTTTTATTAATGTTTAAAAAAATCTTCTGTATAATTTTATTTACAATTTATTCATTTAATACATTTGCCATAGATAAAAATATTCCTGTCAACAATGATCAATGGAGGAAAGCTTGGGAAACTTTAAATTGGATAGATGGACCCAAAAAAGTAAACTTTTCAGAAGCACAGTCTAAAATCGATATAGATTCAAATTTTGACATTTTAACTGATGATGATGCCAATCAATTATTATACTGGTTAAATGGTATTGAATTTCCGCATGTAAAAATTTATGCCTACAACTTAAATGATGATACGCAATATATGTTTTACTACGAAGATTCTGGATATGTAAAAACTAATGACTGGACAGAGGTAGATCCAAAAAGATTTATCGATGAGATCAAAGAAAATTATAAAACTTCAAATGAGGAAAGGAAAAAAAATAACTTACCTTATGTAACAAATGTAACATGGATGAAAACACCTTATTTAGATGGTATTTATAACTCTGTATACTGGGCTTTAAATGTTCAATGGTCAGATAATACATCATCTCAGGAGGGTACTGCTTTAATTTTAGGAAGAGAAGGGTACACAACAGCCAAATATGTTGCAGGTCAAAACGGTTATAATGAACAAATGTTACTAAATTTATCTAAAATGCATAAATTTAATCAAACCAAAGAATATAAAGATTGGAAATCTGGAGATAAAATTGCGGCTGTTGGAATTGGTGCATTATTAGCAAGCACTCTTGGAGTAAAAGCTTTGAAACCTGGATTGATCGCAGCAGCATTATTAATTCTCAAAAAATTTTGGTTTATACTATTTCTACCTTTTATTTGGGTTGGTAAATTATTTACAAGTTCAAACAAAAAAAAAACTAAATAATAATGTTTGGCTCAGGTCAAATATTTTTAAATTTATCCTTTTATGCAATATTACCTGTGGCTTTAATATTTTGGTATGTTTATAAAAGAGATAAATTCCCAGAACCCCCAAGAGTAGTTATAATCACATTTTTACTTGGTATCGGAATCACTTTCCCGTTAGGTATTCTAATTTTTGCAGTTGAAGGCTTTGCTGAAACATTAAATTTAGGAATTGAGAGTAGTAATTTCTTTATGTCATTTATTAGAGCTTCTTTTTTGGAAGAAACAATGAAATTTCTAGTGATCATATATTACTGTTTGCATTTAGATAATTTTGATGAACCTATGGATGCCTTGGTTTATGGAGTTGCAGCCTCACTTGGTTTCGCAGTAATTGAAAATTGGGAATATGTTATAGGTGCTACAAAAGATGGAGTTGAATTTGCAAAAGATGTAGCTTTTTTAAGGTCATTTACTGCCGTGCCATTACATGCCCTTGCAGGTGTATATATGGGCTTCTTTCTTATGGACGCAATTTTTAAAAAAGAAAATCAAAAATTTTATCTTTTTTTAGCTATATTTTTCCCCGTATGTCTACATGGATTGTATGATTTAATTCTTTTCTCTGAAAACATATCTGACTACTATATATATATACTTGTTTTAGTCTTTTTAATAAGAGCAGTCTTCATTTTTAGAAAAGAGAGAATCTTACAAAAAGAAGGTAATTTGAAAAAAGCTAAATATATCCCAATTCATAGTGATATATTTTTTGTAATATTTACAACGTTTTTAATTCTTTTTTCTGTAAATTACTTTATTGAAAAAATACTTTATTGATTTCTTTAATAAACTAAAACATAGTCAATATATTATCATGAAGTATATTTTATTAGGTGCTGCTATCGCTTTTGCAATGTATTTGGGCGATAAATACATTCTTTAGTAAGTCAATTTTATACAAGTTTATTACCGTTTAATTTGTTAAATGTACTTAATGCGGTTTAAATTAACATCTATTTTTTTTATTTCTTTATTTATATTTGAAATTTCAAACGCACATAATCATTTTCCAATCACAAGAGACTCTGAAGCAAACATATTTAAAGGAAAGGTTCTTTATGAACAGCATTGTGCTTCATGCCACATGGTTAATTTAGCAGGTGCAGCGGATTGGAAAAGTGTTGATAAGGATGGTCACAGAAAAGCACCACCTTTAAACGGAACAGGTCATACCTGGCACCATAATGATGAAATTCTTCATAAAATAATTAAACTTGGCTTTGCAAAATTAATTAATAATTATGAAGGTAAAATGTATGGTTTTGGTGAAAAAATAAATGATGAGGGTATTGATAATGTGCTTTCTTATATTAAATCATATTGGGCAGATGATATATATCAACATCAAATAAGTATGAGTAAATAATATGAGCGCTGAAACCATAAGTTTTAATTGGAAATGTAAACATACTTGGCGAAGAAGTGCTAAGAATACAGCTTGGTGCTTATTAGGCTGTGCTATTGGTGATTTTGGAACTATACTATTTTTTCAATTAACTAAAATTCCATTCCCAGTTTTAAGTATTATGATTTTAGCAATAATAAATGGTTTAATTACAAGTGTAATTTTAGAGACTTTTATTTTAATTAAGCAAAATTTTTCTTTTCAAAAAGCACTAAAGACCGCGTTAGGAATGAGTTTTATTTCAATGATTAGTATGGAAGTTGCTATGAATATTACAGATTATGTATTAACAGGGGGTGCAATGCTTACTTGGTGGGTAGTTCCAATAATGTTAGCAGTTGGATTTGTGACACCTTGGCCCTATAATTACTGGAGATTAAAAAAGTTCAATCAGGCCTGTCATTAATAAATAGATCATGATTGATTACTGTATTATTGGTTCAGGTATTTCGGGCTCAACGATTGCTAATCTTTTAAAGAAAAAATCTACAGTCCATGTTTTTGATAAAGCTAAAGGTGTAGGGGGCAGAAGTTCTTTTAAGAGATATAAAAAAAACATTGGATTTGATCACGGTCTTCAATATTTGTCTCCAAAATCTATTGAATTTAAAAAATTTACAAAAAAATTAATAAAACAAAAAGTACTTAAAAAATGGAATGGAGATCATAAGTTTCTAAATAAAAATGTTAAGCAAGATAAAAAACATATTAAAATAATTGGCGTAAAGGGAAACAACGAAATAAGTAAACATTTGTTAAAAAAATAAATTACACACTTAATTCAGAATTAATAAAAATTAGAAGAGATAAAGGTATATGGAATTTAACTTTTGAGGATAAACAAATACAATCAAAAAACTTAATATTAACAGCTCCATTTTTACAATCAAAAAAACTTTCACAAACATTTGTTAAAACCCAACTGTTCAAAAATAAAGTCAAAATGAATTCTAACTTAACAGTCTTACTGATGACTAATAAAACTAATAATAAAGCTAGCAGTTATTTTACAAATGATGAAACTTTAGGATGGGTCTCATATGAGAATTCTAAAAAAAGATTTGAATATAATAAGGATTTATGGGTGCTTCAAAGCACTTTTAGGTATGGGGACAAACATACTGATAATTATAGAAATAAAAGAAAATATTATACCAATATACTAATCAATAAATTCAAAAAACTTACAGGTATTAAAATTAAAAAAATATACTTCACTCATATCCACGGTTGGAAATATTCATCTAATTCAAAAGCCATTAATGTTAAAAGTTATTGGGATAAAAAGTGTGGTCTTGGAATTTGTGCAGATTGGTTTGGAGGACCAAGACTTGAAAATGGTTGGCTCAGTGCCAATGATTTATATGCTAAAATAATTAAAATGTAGTATAAAAATTTACTTAGTATTTAAAATTATGATTGAACAATTAAGCATTTACTTAACAGCAATGATTCTGGGAATAATGTTATTCTTCTCTTTTGTTATAGCTCCTGTTGTGTTTACTACACTAGATGAGGAAAATGCACGTAAATTTATAAGAAAAATATTTCCTTTTTATTACAACGTAAATCTTGGGATAAGTTTAATAGTTTTAGTAATATTTTTATTATTAAGTAAATTTGGAATAGATTTTTATCTAATTTTAGCAATTACGCTTTTATTTACTACTTCAAATTATTTATTAATGCCTTTGATCAATAAATACAGAGATGAAAAACAAGACAAAAAATTTAAATATTCTCACTTTATGTCTGTAGTTATTAATTTTATTCAAATGATATTTTTAGTAATTTTACTAATTTAATGAACCGCTTATCTTCAAAAGAATTAGATCTATATTCTAATAAAATACTTGAAGATTATGATACAAAAAACCCCAGCCAGTTATTTAAAGACAAAGTAGTAATAAGTAATGAAAACGCTTTACTCATACAATCTAAAGTAGCCGATTTAAGACTTAAAAGAGGTGAAGAAATTATTGGTTATAAAATTGGCTGTGTTTCAAAAGATACTCAAAAAAAAATGGGTTTTACTCAACCAGCAAGTGGATTTCTTTGGAAACATGAACTGTATCAAAGTGGAGTGGAACTTAATAAAAAAGATTATTCTAATCCAGCTATGGAAGCAGAATTTGGAGTAACACTTAATAGAGATATTAATCCTGATCTTGTTTCATTTGATTATATTTTAGAGTCTGTCCAATCAATTTATCCCTTAATAGAAATACATAATTTAGTTTTTAATGGCAATGAACCTAATGGTGCAGAACTTTTAGCAAATAATGCAATTCACGCAGGAGTTATTTTAGGTCAAGAACACAAAGTACCTATTGATAATAAAATTACAGATCTTAGGCTAGTTTATGACAATGAAGAAGTTGATAAATGGATAGATAAAAAATGGCCTTTTGATATGTTGGGAGAAATAGAGTGGTTAGTGAAAGATAAAACAAAAACAAATAATATTTTGAAAAAAAATGATTTAATTTTAACAGGAGCTTATGGATTTCCTGTTCCAATTAATGAAAAAAAGTTGATTGAAGTTACCTCGTCGGCTTTTGGAGACGTATCCTCAACATTTATTTAAATTACGAAAGGAGAGATCATGAGCGATATCATAACAATAGGTGTGATTGGCTTAGGGAATGCAGGTTCACCAATCTTAAATAATTTACTCAAAGGAAAAAAGTATAACCTTGTAGCCTTTGATGTTGATAAGAACAAACTTAATAATGTTCCAAAAGATGTTATTAAAGCAGATTCCATCAAAGATCTTGCAGAGAAATGTAATGCAGTTTTAACTTGTTTGCCTAAACCAGAACATGTTCTAAACGCTGTAGACGGTGAAAATGGTTTATTGCAAAATGCATCTTCAGGAATGATTTGGATAGATACATCTACGACTGATTTTAAACAAACACAAGAGTTATCAGAAAAAGCAAAAACATATGGTGTTTCAATGTTAGAGGCCACTCTAACTGGTGGTGTTCATGCTCTACAAAATAATAATATGGTTTGTTTAGCTGGTGGAGATAAAGAAATTTTCAATAATTGGAAAGAAGTTTTACAGGATGCAATTGGTGAAGTAGTTGTTTTATGTGGAGAAATAGGAGCAGGATCTATTGCAAAAGTTGTATCAAACATGCTCGCATTTACTAATATGGTTGCGGCATCAGAATGTATGATGATTGCTAAGAGAGCAGGACTAGATTTAGAAAGTTTTTTTGATGCAATTCGAGTTTCTGCAGGTAATTCATTTGCCTGGGAAACAGTTGTGCCTCATATTTTTAATCAGAAATATGAAGCTGGATTTACAATGGATTTAGCATGTAAAGATATGAACTTAAGCTACTTACTTGGCCAACATTTAAATGTTCCATTAGATTTACATATGGAAGTTAAAAAAAAAATGGAAGAAGCGAGAGTTCAATATGGAGATAGTGAAGGCTGTTATGTTTACCCACGTATTTTGGAAGATAAACTTGGCGAACCATTATCGATGAAAGGTTGGGATAATTGGGGTTATGATATTAAAGTTGTTGATGGATCAATAGTAGTAAAACATAAAAATCGTCCTGAGTCTAAACATCCTCAATATAATTCAAAAAACTAATCAATTTAAATGTAGCGCATGTTATCTTCGTTAACTGCTTTTTCTAATCTTATTAAAAAATCTGGTATCGCACTTTTAACTCTGCTCCATGTCGGAATAAAAGGTGTGTCCATTGGATTTTGATAGAAAGCATCTCCAGCTTTCATAATATTTGCAGCAAATAATTCAACTGCCTTTTCTTCTGTATGTGAGTCAAATTTTAAACCATTCATTTGTGCATCGTTTCTATATGCATCTATTAAATCTAAAGCTGCTCTATAATATGTTGCCTTTAAAGATCTAAATTGTTCTTTACTGAATGAATTACCTTGAGTTGCTAATTTTTTTATAAATGTTTTGATTATATCAATTGACATTCTTGATAGACCTTGTTTTTCATCATTTATAGATAAGTTTTGATGTTTATGATCATATGCATCTGCTAAATCTACCTGACAAATGTTTTGAGGCGAAAAATTTCTTTGCATTTCTGATAAAATTCCAATTTCTATTCCCCAGTCTGATGAAATTCTTAATTCTGGTAAAATATTTCTCCTGAACGAAAATTCTCCTGCTAAAGGATATTTAAAAGATTTCATAAAGTTTAAGTAATCGCTATTACCTATCGTTTTTTCTAATGCATTTAATAGTGGGAAAACTAGTAATCTTGCAACTCTTCCATTCATTTTGTTATCTGCAACTCTTGGATAAAAACCTTTGCAAAATTCAAAATTAAATAAAGGATTTACAACGGGATAAAATAGTTTTGCTAACATTCTACGATCATAAGTTTTTATATCACAATCATGTAATGCTACAGACCTAGCGCTATCTCTTGCAATAGACATTCCAATACAATACCAAACATTTCTACCTTTTCCATATTCATTTGGAGCAAGGCCTAATTTTTTTAATTCTTTATCTAATTTTTTGAGATTTGGTCCATCGTTCCAGAGAATTGTAAATGGTGTTTCTAATTTTTCAAAAAATGTCCAAGCCTTTCTAGCTTGATCTTCAGTTGCTTTATCCAAACCTATTATTATATGATTTAAATAATTAGTTTTACTTATTTCTCTAACAATTTTAGGAAGAGCATCACCCTTAAGTTCTGAATAAAGGCAAGGCAAAATGAGTTCCATTTTTCTTTCTTTAGAAAAATTTAATAAATCTTTTTCTAGATCTTTAGTGGACTTTGTTCCAAAGTCATGAAGGGTTGATATAGTTCCATCCTGGTAGAAATCACTCATGCCGGCAATGTATATTTAAGTTAAACTTTTTGTAGAGCCGTTTTGATCACATCAGCCCATCCTTTAGGAGATGGCTCGTAAGATTTGATTAAATTATCTATATTTATCAACGAACTATCAAAATCTTCATTTTTTACTAAACATGCATAATTGCTCTGTCTTAACATATCTATATCATTTTGGTTATCACCAACACCAATGGTTATTATTTCTTCATCAATTTCTTTTTTTATTAATTCTAAAGTTTTGGACATAGCTTTTGATTTATTAACACTGTCACAAATGTTCATTATTCTTCCTCCTGTCTGAACTGTTAATCCAGCGTTATTCATAATTTTAATAAATTCATTTTTTTCAATTTCATTCCCATTAAATTTAATTGGCAATGAGTGGTTTCTTTTTAAAGCTAATTCAATTTTATCCAACGGAAGACCAAAAATTTCTTGTTGTTCTTTAGTATTTAATTTTAAAATAAAAGTAATTTTATGTTTTAAATCAGAAGAAATATTTTCATTATAAATTTCATAAATTTGATCAGCAGATCTACTTAACAATACTTTTTCTGGTAGGTTTGAATGTATCAAATTTAATCCATGAATACTTGATCCATTTTCTGCAATAAAGCTTAAATTTAAATTATACTGATTATTAAAATCTAATAATTCAGCCTCTGTCTTGCTAGAGTTAGGAATTATATTAATGCCTATTGAAACTAATTCTCTGAAATAATCCTCAATTTCATCAAACCCAAATGTATCTTTATTTAATAGAGATCCATCTAGATCAGTAAAAATTATAATTTTTTTTTTTTGTTTCATTAAAGAAAATATTAACACAAATACTCATCAAATTCACAAATGCCCTAGTGGTGAAATTGGTAGACACAAAGGACTTAAAATCCTTGCCGCCTGAAGATTTTCAATCAGATAGTAGCTGAGCCCCTATTAGATCAAAATTAAGATATTTTTTTTAAAAAAATGTATTTTAAATAAATTTGTATTAATCTGATCTAAAAATCTATAATATTTTAATGATCCTTATATATTTTTATGAAGTCTAAAAAAGTAATTATAGTTGATTTAGATGGTACATTGTCTCTTACGGATACATTTCATGAGTCTTTGCTTTTGTTAGTGCGCAATAAACCATTTCTACTTTTCATGATACCTTTCTGGTTATCAAGCGGACGGGCCAAGCTTAAAGCTAATGTTGCTGAACAAACTAATTTAGATGTAACTTTATTACCATACAATGAAGCATTAATTGATTGGCTAAAAGATAAAAAAAATAATGGTGAACAAATTGTGTTATGCACTGGTGCTAACGAGAAGATTGCACGAGCTGTTGCTGACCATTTACAGATATTTGGTGATGTAATTGCCAGTAATGAAAAGATTAATATTAAAGGTGATAATAAGCGCCAGTTATTGGATGAGCGATTTGGTGAAAAGGGTTACGATTACGTAGGTAATAGTAATGATGACCTTAAAGTTTGGACAGGTTCTTCTAATGCTATTATTGTAAATGCTAGCAGCACTGTACTTTCTCAAGCCAGCAAAGTTGCAAAAGTGTCTAAAATTTTTCCTCCTCACAGTATCACTATTTCAGATTGGTTCAGAACTTTAAGAGTTTATCAATGGTTAAAAAATATACTATTATTTGTGCCACTTTTAGCATCACATCAATTTGACAATATTCAATCTTTTTCAACATTAATCTTCGCATTTATTTCATTTAGTTTATGTGCTTCATTTGTCTATATAACTAATGATTTGTTTGATTTGGAAAGTGATCGTTATCACCCTAAGAAACGTGATCGTCCGTTTGCTTCGGCCAAACTTCCAATTATGGCTGGAGTAATACTTGCTCCATTATTAGTTTTTTTAAGTTTAATATTAGGATGGACAATAGGTATAGAGTTTTTTGTTTTACTAATTTTATATATTGTTGTCACAATTATTTATTCATTTCTAATTAAAAAAATAATAATATTAGACTGTCTAACATTATCAGCTCTTTTCACTCTGCGTATTTTTGCAGGAGCAGCTGCAACATCAATAGTTGTATCATTCTGGTTATTTGTATTTTCAATATTTTTATTTTTGTCACTTGCTTTTGTAAAACGTTATGCAGAGATACACACTCAAAAAAAAAATTGGAAAAATTCATTTGCACGGCAGAGGTTATTTAGTAACAGATGCGCCGTTAATACAAATTTTAGGAATTGCGTCAGGTTATACAGCTATGGCGGTGTTTGCTCTCTATCTAAGTAGTGAAAAGGTAACAATGTTATATTCGCAATCTATTTTACTTTGGTTGGCTAAGCCATTATTAATATTTTGGATTAGTTGGGTATGGCTAAAAGCTCATAGAGGTGAACTTGATGATGATCCAATTATGTTTGCAATAAGAGATAAAACCAGTTTATTGGTATTTGGCTTGATTACTTTTATATTTTTGGGTAGTTTATAAACTATAAGTTCTAATTAAAATCTTGTTTAACTTTTTAAATACTTTATAATTTGATATGTAGTAGTTTTATGATTAAAAAAGTATTCCTCTTTTATCCACCTGGTCCTCAATATCAAAGGGGTGAGGATAGAAGTCAAGGTAACATTGATAACTCCACTTCCACCTCAATGAGATCACCTAATGACATGGGTTATGTAAGCTCACAACTTAAAAAAATGGAAATTGAAGTTTTTTTTAAAGATTATTCTTCTGAAAATTTAAGTTATGAAGATTTATTAAATGATTTTAAAACTTTTAAGCCAAATATGGTTCTATCAAGCACAACAACTTCTACTATCAGTGATGATTTAAAAATTATTGATAACTTAAAAGAATTAAACCCTCATGCTAGTTATATTTTAAAAGCAGCATTATTTTACAATGCACCATTAGATTTGTTAAAAGGAATAAACCTTAAATCTATAGATTTTTTAGTTGGTGGAGAAATTGAATTTGCTGTTGAGCCTATTGTTAAAAAAATAAATAATCAAAGTAATTATTATAATGATGTTCCGGGGATTTTTTTTAAAGAAAATGAAAAATGGATAATGACTGAATTTAACAACTGGAATAGAGAGATTGATGAACTTCCTGTTCCCGATAGATCTATTATGAACAATAGTCTTTATGTAAGACCTGATACTGGAGAACCGCAAGCAACAATTGCTACATCAAGAGGATGTCCAGCCGCATGTATTTATTGTTTGACACCAACAATTTCAGGAAAAAAAGTTCGATTTAGATCGCCAGATTCAGTTTTAGAAGAACTAATAAATTGTTATGATAAATTTAATATCAAAAATTTCTTTTTTAAATCAGATACATTCACTATAGATAAAAAGTGGG
>JACWEE010000019.1 GCA_014653665.1 Pelagibacterales bacterium SAG-MED34
ATGAAATAATAAACGAGGAGCTTCTGCTAAAGCTCTCATTTTAAAATATATTAATTCTAATTTATGTGTCACTTAAATTTATGAGGCTATAAACTTTATTAAATAATAAAGTATACCAGTAACTATTGTTGCATAAACAAAGCCTACAACAAACAATTTGATAATTACTTTGTTATCATCATATTTTGATTTTAAATATACATAAATGAGAGTGTAAATTCCCACTATTGCAATACTTAATAATATATCTGTTGGATTCATAGATTTTTTACAATTCTAATTTAATCTAATATTTTTACTTATTCAATTGATAATAGAATAATTTTAGATTGTCTTATCTTTGTCAAATAATAAACTGCTATTATTAAAAATATAGAGAGAGGAAAAAAATGATTAAATTTAAATCGATTGGCAAAACTTTTATGAGTTTTGTGTTAGTTATTTCATTTTTAGTATCTTCAACAGCAGCGTTTGCAGAAATAGTGGGTAGACTTTCAGTTCATTGGAGTCCTAAGCACCACAGTGCAAAACACGCTCAAATTTTTGCTGATGAAGTTAATAAAAGAGCAAATGGAAAATTAAAAATTGAAGTTTATCCATCTAAGCAACTTTTTGGAATTAGAGAAGTCATGGGGGCTGTAACTTCAGGTGCAGTTGAGTTAGGGGGAATTGTTGGTGTCGTAAGTTTTCCACCAATAAATAAAAACTTTAATGTAGCATCTTTTCCAGGTCTATTTAATTCATGGGAACAACAAAGAGGTTTTTTCCAAAATTCATCTAAAGGAAAAGAGATTTGGGGGGAATTAACCAAAAAAACTAATTCAACTTTAGTGATGTACAATCCAGTTGGACCAGTCATGTCAATTTCAAGTGCTAGAGAGTTAACTGGTATTGACGCTATGAAAGGTTTAAAAGCGAGAAGATTACTTAAAAGTGAAGAGCCTATGTGGGATGCTCTTGGTGCGAACCGTGTATCTTTAAAAACGGGTGAAGTATACAATGCTTTACAGTCTGGAATGATTGATACAATAAATAGCCCTCCGGGAAGTATAAAAGCTTATAGCTGGTGGGAATTTTTAAAATACGCTCAAAAGCCATACCAATATTATGCTGATGCATATATAATGGCTAACTCTACTTGGTTTAATAGTTTACCAGCAGACTTACAAAAAATAATTATGGATGTTGGTAAAGAAGTTGGAACACTTTCAACAGACAGAATTATGGATCATGGTGAAACTGTTCTTAAAGAATTCCAAGACAGAGGTGGTGTTGTAACTACTCTTTCAGGAGCTGAGAAAGCAAAATTTGATAAGCTCATGAAGGATAAGGTTATGCCTGCAATGGCTAAAATGATCGACTCTGATGCTTTAAAAGCAGCACAAGAGTACGCAAAAAGTAATTAGAATAAGTTAATTGCTTAATCTAATAAAATGAAAGCGTTGCGAGCAGTTAATAATTTTTTAGCTTCGGCTTCATTAGCTCTCGCAATGTTAATCATTTTTATTATGGTTGCTGCACTATTTTTAAGTGCAGCTACAAGATTTATAACTGGAACTGGATTTGCTTGGTTTATAGAACTACCACCTGTTTTAGTTAGTTGGTTAGTATTTCCATTATTAGGACCCCTCTTAAAAAAAGGGCAACATATTAAAGTTGATTTTTTAACTCCTATGCTTTCAAAAAAAAATAAAGAAATTTTGTTTTTAATAGTAAATATAATTGCCCTTTTGTCAGCATGTGTTTTCTTTAAGGCTGGTCTTGATGCAACAATTATGTATTTCAATTTAGGTCAAGTCATGGAAATTGAGATTAGCATTCCTATATGGTGGATGTTTTTAGCATTCCCTGTTGGTTTTTTAATATTAGCTCTTACCTCATTAGAATTATTATTCGATAACATTATGAATATAATAAGAGATTAAATGTTTGCATTAGCATCTATATTATCATTGTTAGCTTTAATTATTTCGGTTCCAATTTTTTTAGTGTTTGGTTTAGGTAGTTCAGTGGCCGCTATTGGTGGATTAAATCTCCCTTGGTCTGTTTTAATTCAGGTATCTTTTGGAGCTTTAACAAAACATGTCCTTATAGCTGTGCCATTGTTTATTTTTAGTGGAATGGCGATGCTTAAAGGTGGAGCGGCACTTAGACTTGTAAAATTTGCAACAACTTTAGTTGGACATTGGCCAGGAGGGTTAGGTGTGGCAATGGTTATTGCGATGGGATTTTTTGCAGCATTCTGTGGATCTATATTAGCCGCAATTACAGCTGTAGGAACAATCATGATGCCCAAAATGATTGAGCAGGGCTACCCTACTCCATTTGTTGTGGTACTAGCTGCATCAGCTGCTTTACTTGAAGCTTTAATTCCTCCATCAAATGCTGCTATTTTATTTAGCGCACTTACATATGTCCCTGTCTCTAAAACATTTGCAGCTGGTGTAATACCAGGAATTATACTTTTAATTTTAATGGTTCTATTAGTTTTATTTAAATGTAGACATATAAAAGCTGACAGAAAAGCAACTCTTAAAGAAAGATTAAGTTCTTTTGTTGCGGCACTACCAGCTTTAATAACTCCAATTATTATATTGGGTGGAATATATGCAGGTTTTTTGACACCATCAGAGTCTGCAGCAATTGCTGGCGTTTATGCAGTAGCGATAGGATTTTTAATTTATAGAGAATTAACTTTTTCATCTCTTTTAAGTTGTTTGAAAGATACAGCTATCATTACCGCTGTTATATTTTCAATTATTGCGACAGCAACTTTTTTAAGTGTAGTACTTACTTATACTCAAGCCCCTCAAAAGATTATTACTTATTTTACAGATATGGGAGTAAGTGTAAATTTATTCTGGATAATGTTAGGAACAATATGTTTAATTTTAGGAACATTTATAGAAATAGTTCCAGTATTTTACCTAACTGTTCCAATATTTGCAGCTCTAACATTATCTTTTGATCAAAGCTTACTTCATTTATATGTAGTATTTGTTGCATTTGCTGGGATAGGAATGATTACTCCACCGGTTTGTGTGGGAATTTATACCGCTGCTGGAGTTATAAAAGAAAATCCTGCCAATGCGTTTAAAGAGGTACCATTATTTACGATTGTTGGAATTATTTATGGAATATTGATGATATTATTTCCGATATTTTCTACTTGGTTACCAAGTTTACTATAAAAATTAATTTTAATAATGTCATCGTCAATTTTTAATTTCTTTCTCGCAAATTATTCTAGCTTCCGTAGGTTTAAGTTCTTTTTTTAGTTTACTTTTTGCAATTACGCATGCTGAGATTGATTTTTTAAGGCTAAATTCCTCATATTTATCTACACTCATATAAAGAAATATTATAGCTGCTCCTAAAAATAACAATAATTTGTAATTTTTATACATTAAGAAAGTTGTTGCTCAGGTAAAGAGATATTTAAATGATAGCTTGGTTCATCTCTTTGTTTTTTAAGAGCTGGAATTATTTCTTTATAAGTATCAAATAGTCCATTTTTAATTTCAGGTAACTGATCTTTTAAATGATAATGCAATTTTTCTAAATTATAAGCTGGAACAGTTGGAAACATATGATGTACACAATGATATTCCATTTTCCAATAAAGGAAACTAAGTATTGGATTTAATTTTATATCTCTCGCAGACAATCTATGATCCTTTACATCCCTTGCTAAACCTGCATGTTGTGTAAAAGCAACTAATTTATGCAATCCTTTTCCATAATAATGCGGTAAGAGTAGATACAATACTGGTAACCATGAGGATATTAGTAGAGACCAGATAATTATTGAAGCCCATATAAAAAGATAAATCCTAGAAATCAAAATAGCTCTTGGTCTTGCGTTTTCAGGAATACTATCAATCATAACTTTTGTTTTAATGCCAAAAGCATGTTTTATAACTTCAAATGCAATACTTTTTTTGAAAAAAAATAACTCACCAAAAGGAATTAAATTCATTAATAATTTTTTAGGAGTATCTTTTAAATTATTGTCATATTCAATTTCATGGTCATAAGGATTTTTTGTTGAATAAGTATTTCCATGGTGAACAAAATGAGTGAATCTCCATCTCGTAGGCTCAAAGTAAGCCATGAAACACGAGATGTAATAAAATATTTCATTTAAAAATTTAGTCTTGAATGCTGTTTTATGACCTGTCTCATGCCAAATGGGATTGCAAAAACAAAAAATGATTCCATAGATGTAAAACCAAAATACTGACCACCAGGTACCCCAAGTTAAATAGGCTAAATATCCAACAATGCTTAATAAGCTAAAATAAATACTTACATGTATTAATCCTTTGACGTCTGATTTTTTTGTTAGTTCTTTTAAGACTTCTTTATCAATATTAGGTCTGAACCACTTTTCTAATTTAACGTCCATAAATTAAAGTAAGAATAAACATCATACATATATTTATTTAACCTACCAATGATTTTTGAGGCTTCATATCACCTTTTTCAATTCCTGCTATTTCTACTGGTTTCTTCATGGCATCTCTTCTAAATGGTTCACCTAATTCTTGATTTAAAATTACCTCTATAAATGTTGTAATTCCTTTTTTTTGATCTTCGCAGGATTGTTTAATTGCTTTAGTTGTTTCTTCCATTGTTTTAACGGCAACACCTTTTAAACCACAAGCATTAGCAACTTTGGCATAGCTTAGTTCAGGATCTAATTCTGTTCCAATAAAATTATCATCAAACCATAAAATGGAGTTTCTCTTTTCTGCTCCCCATTGGTAATTTCTAAATATTACCATTGTAATTGCAGGCCATTCTTCCCTTGCACAAGAACTCATTTCATTCATGCTTATTCCAAAAGCACCATCACCTGCAAAACCAATTACTGGTGTATCTGGACATCCTATTTTTGCTCCAAGTATTGATGGAAAACCATAACCACATGGACCAAACAAACCTGGTGCTAAATATTTTCTTGGCTTTTCAAAAGTTGGGTATGCGTTGCCTATTGCACAATTATTTCCTATATCACTTGAAATGATTACATCATCTGGCATTCCAGCCTGTATTGCTCTCCAAGCTTGCCTTGGGGACATTCTATCTGCGTCTCTTTCTCTAGCTTCTTTATTCCAAACTGTCCCTGGATCATCATCTTCATGATCTAAACTTGTAAGGGTTTGTAACCATGCTGATTTTGTTTGATGAATTAAATTTTTTCTATCATCTCTCCCATTATCGCCAGCTGTTGATGAAAGTTTTTCTAAAATCTGTTGTGAAACCATCTTAGCATCTCCACAAATACCAACTGTTACTTTTTTTGTAAGTCCAATTCTATCAGGATTCATGTCTACTTGAATAATAGTTGCATCTTTTGGCCAATAATCAATTCCGTATCCTGGTAAAGTCGAAAATGGATTTAATCTTGTTCCTAACGCTAAAACTACATCAGCTTTTGAAATTAACTCCATTCCAGCCTTAGATCCATTGTATCCTAATGGTCCCACTGCTAAAGGATGACTTCCTGGAAAACTATCATTATGTTGATAACCATTACACACTGGGGCATCTAGCTTTTCAGCTAACCTTTTACATTCATCAATTGCATTACCTATTACTACACCGGCTCCAGATAATATAACTGGAAATTTTGCATCTGATAAAAGCTTTGCAGCTTTTTCAATTGCTTCTTTTCCTCCACCTTGTCTTTCAAATCTTACGATTGGTGGTAACTCAATATCTATAACTTGTGTCCAATAATCTCTCGGTACATTTATTTGTGCTGGAGCTGATCCTCTGAATGCTTTTTCTATTACTCTATTTAAAACCTCTGCCATTCTTGATGGATCTCTTACTTCCTCTTGATAGCAAACCATGTCTTTGAATAAATTCATTTGTTCTACTTCCTGAAAGCCACCTTGACCCATAGTTTTGTTTGCTGCTTGAGGAGTAACTAATAATAATGGTGTATGGTTCCAATAAGCAGTTTTGATTGGTGTAACAAGTCCAGTTATTCCTGGCCCATTTTGAGCAATAACCATTGACATTTTTCCAGTCGCTCTTGTGTATCCATCTGCTATTAAACCACCATTAGTTTCATGTGCCACATCCCAAAATGTAATTCCCGCTTTTGGAAATAAATCAGATATTGCCATAAAAGCTGATCCTATTATTCCAAACGAGTGTTCTATTCCGTGCATTTGAAGAACTTTAATAAATGCTTCTTCAGTTGTCATTTTAGTCATGGTTCAGCCTTTCTAATTCTTTTTTTTAATTGTCAAAGTGATCGATTAATATATAAGATTGAGCGAATTTCAAATAAAGAAATCGTCACAATGTCAAATACTGATATAATAATACATGATGAAAAAGACAACGTCGGTGTAGTTGTTATAGAGAAAATAAACCCAGGACAAGATTGTAATTGTTGGATAATGGAAAATGATAAGTCTGTTTCAATACAATCAAAAGACGAAATTCCATTGGGTCATAAAATTGCAATGGCAGATCTAAATGAGGGTGATACAATTTTGAAATATGGTCATGATATTGGAAAAGTAGTAAAAATTATAAAAAAAGGTGAACATGTGCATGTTCATAATGTAAAAACAAAAAAGTGGTAATTAATGGAAATTCCAAAGATTTTTTTAGGATATAAAAGAGAAAATGGGCGTGCTGGAACTCGTAACCACGTTATAATTCTTCCTGTAGACGATATTTCAAATGCGTGCGCAGAAGCAGTAGCAAATAATATAAAAGGTACAATAGCTCTACCTCACTCTTATGGACGATTACAATTTGGTGCAGACTTAGAGCTTCATTTTAGAACAATGATTGGTACAGGAAAAAATCCTAACGTTGCAGCTGTTATAGTTGTTGGTATTGAGCCAAAATGGACAAAAAGAATTGTAGATGCAATTGCAACAACGGGTAAACCAGTTGAAGGATTTAGTATAGAAGGTGTTGGGGATATAGATACTATTGCAAAAGTTTCAAAAAAAGCACAAGAGTTTTCAATGTGGGCGTCAGAAAAACAAAGAGAAGAATGTCCAATGAGTGATTTATGGATTTCGGTAAAATGTGGAGAATCTGATACAACGTCCGGATTAGCTTCTAATCCAACTGTAGGAAATCTTATGGATAAATTAGAACCGCTTGGTGTTCATTTGTGTTTTGGTGAAACCTCTGAACTTACAGGAGCTGAAACAGTTTGTGAAAAAAGAGGTAAAACGCCAGAAGCTCAAGCCAAATTTAAAAAAACATGGAATGATTACAACGATTTCATTCTTAAAGAAGCAACAGATGATTTATCAGAAAGTCAACCAACTGCAGGTAACATTGCTGGTGGATTAACTACTATTGAAGAAAAAGCATTTGGTAATTTTCAGAAAATTGGGGGATGTCAATTTATTGATGTTTTAGAGCCAGCCGAGGAACCGACAAAAGGTGCTGGGTTATACTTCATGGACACTTCTTCAGCTGCTGCAGAATGTGTTACTTTACAAGCTGCAGGGGGTTTTAATATTCATTTATTCCCAACTGGACAAGGGAATATTATAGGAAATCCTATAGAGCCTGTGATTAAATTAACAGCAAATCCTCTTACAGCAAAAACTATGAGTGAACATATTGATGTGGATGTTTCTAAAATTTTATCTAGAGAAATGAATTTGAGTCAAGCGGGAGATGAGTTAATCAAATCAACTTTAAGAGTTGCTAATGGAAGATTAACTTGTGCTGAAGCTCTTGGTCATAAAGAGTTTGTTATGACTAAATTATATAGAAGCGCCTAATTATTTTTTTAATTTTGCTAATCTTTTGTCATCCCAATTAGAATAAACTCTTCTAATCATTGCAGCACCAACACCCAGAACAACAGCAAGAAGTACAGACGTTAGACCGTAAAATACTGGTAAATCTCTTGAAAAATTTAATATAAATTCACTTAATGGTCCTAAATTATCTGTAGCATTAACAATTGAACTTGTTGTTTTTTCATCTTTGATAAAAGTATCATAAGCAATTGCTATACCAACTAATAATAATAATATTGCTAAAATAGTTTTAAATTCTGAGCTATCAATTTTTTCTCCAATTTTTTGTCCGAACTGTACACCTATTATTGAACCTAAAATTAAAACAGCAACTAATATTAAATCTATGGTTCCATAATTCAAAGCATGCAAAATTGTTACGATTGCACTGACAAATATTGTTACAAAAAGTGAAGTTCCTGGAATTAATCTTGTCGGCATACCAATAATATAAATCATTGCTGGTACTAAAATAAAAGCACCACCTATTCCCATAATTGCAGCGATGAAACCAACTATCAGACCTATTATTATTGGTGTAAACGCACTTTCATAAAGTTGTGACTTTTTAAAACGCATTCTTAAAGGAAGACCATGTATCCAATAATGTTTATGTAACTTTTTTCTTTCAGTTATTTTTTTTCTAGCTTTATCAATTTCAGAGACTCCTTGGATTAGCATAAAGGTTCCTAAAATTGCAAGAATGTACATATAAGCTAAAGAGATAACTACATTGATTTTTCCAATGTCTTTGAAATATGAAAAAGTTATAATTCCAAGTATTGTTCCTACAGTTCCTCCAATTACAATCATGAAACCCATTTTATAATCAAGTGTTCCTTTAAGATAATGAGTTGTAGATCCAGAGACGGAAGTTCCTAAAATATTACTAGCCTCATTGGGAACTGCATAAATAGGAGGGACACCTAAAAAAATTAAAAAAGGTGTCATCAAAAAACCACCACCTACCCCAAACAAGCCAGATAAAATTCCTACAACTAAACTTAAACCAAATATAAAAAGTAAATTAATTTCGACTTGTGCGATTGGAAGAAAATATTCCATTTAAAGTAATTATTCCTCTAGGAATGCAAAGTCAATAAATATGAGTATTTTTAAATAAAATTCTGAGCAGTACTAAGAAGAATTATGCCCCAAGCAAAGAAGATGAATAGATATAAAAATGATTTAATTATTTTACTTAGTTGATTTTCAAAAAATAAAGGAAGTTTTTTTAAATTATCATTTATTATTTGAAGCATACTCGCGGAATACCACAAGTTGTAATAAATGCAAATATTATTTAAAAATATTTAGAAAATTGTTGCGCCGAAGACTTTTACTTCGTCTCCCTCTTCTCCGAGAACTAATCTTCCCAAAAAGTCTCCAGGGATCTTCGTGCTAGTCTGTTTATATAAGACTGTTATGTAAAGACCTCTTCTAAGACAGCCAATAGCTTTACATCCTTCAGCTAAACTTGAAATCAACTCGTTATTTGCCCATTGTTTTCCAAGTTCGACTTCATTAGCTCCATACATCATCTGAGAGGACAAATCTCGAGTAAATCCACCATAATCTTTGATGTTTGAGGACTTAACCAAGTTGGCCCACATAGGATCTGCAATTTTAATGATTTCCTCGTCGGATTTATCTAAAAGAGCCATTTCTGATTTGTTTCAATTAAGAAGCTTCTTTTTTCTTCTCGTTCTCATCCACGATATGATAAACGGGTACCTTTTCCATAGAAAATTTACCAGTTTTAGGATCACGTCTAGAAACTGTCAGACAGTGCCAGTTATCATCATCAAGCTTCATGTGATCGCCTCTATAATAATAACCTGGCCATCTAGTTTCTTCTCTAAACATAGTGTGTTCTGTTACACACTGTGAGGTTAAAGCTCTATGTTTAAGTTCCCAAGCTCTCATTAACTGATGATAATCCTCTGCTCCAACATTTTCTAAGTCCTCTTCAAGCCATTTAAGTAATTCTAGACCTTTTTTAAGCATATTTGCGTTGGTCATATAGTTTGTGGCAATTCCTCCAACGTATTCATCCATAATTCTCTGTAATCTTTGAAGTCCTTGAATTGGAGATATATAACTAGGTGAAACAGTTCCACCAGTTATCTCGTTTCTTCCAACAGTATAATTTTCAAGTGGTTTGTAAACAGCTGTTTTAAAATCCTCACATTGCTTATCGCTTACTTTAATATCATTAGCTTTTTGATCTTCAATATATTTTACTGCAGCTTTTGCAGCTAAACGACCTTCAGTAAATGATCCTGAAGAAAATTTATGTGCGCTTCCTCCGACAGTATCTCCAGCTCCAAAAAGGCCCTCGATTGTTAACATTCTATTGTAACCCCAGAAATATTCTGGTGGCGATAGATCTTCTGGTCCGCTTACCCATGCCCCTGAACATGTAGCATGTGAACCCATAACATAAGGCTCGGATGTAGTAAGTTCTGGATTTGTATATTTAGGATCAATATTCTGTGATGCCCATACAACTGCTTGGCCAACCGTCATTCCAAGGAAATTTTCCCAGCCGACAGTTTCTAGATGCGGATCTTGGAAAGCTTCCGTAGTAACCATGTGAATTGGGCCTCCGCCTGCCATTGTTTCTTGGATAAATGCGTGGTTTCTTAAGCATGTAGGCGTTGGATGATGATCTATATATTCACCTACTAATTCTTTAGTTTGTTCATACCATTTCTTCTCGTAGTTTTCTCCATTAGCATTTTGAGTGTAAGTTTTTAAGTGAAGGAAATATGCACCAACTGGACCATATCCGTCTTTAAATCTACATAATACGATTCTATTTTCCATTTGAGTCATTTTAGCTCCAGCGGCAATAGGAAGTGCATATGCTGAACCATTACTCCAAGGAGCATACCAGGTTCTTCCCATACCTTCTCCAACAGCTCTTGGTTTAAATATATGAGATGCTCCACCTGCAGCAACAATAACTGTTTTTGCTCTGAAAACGTGGAAGTCTCCAGTTCTCATATTAAACCCAACAGCTCCACCTACTCTATTTTCTTTTTCCTCATCCATTAAAAGATGAGTAACCATTATTCTATTGTAAATTTTATCAGCTGATTTCTTAGCTGCTTCAGCAACTATCGGTTTATAACTTTCACCATGTATCATGATTTGCCATTTACCTTCTCTTAGGTAACGACCAGTTTTTTCGTTTTTCATCATTGGTAAGCCCCACTCATCAAACATGTGAACTGTTGAGTCTACGTGACGAGCCATGTCATAACCTAAATCTTCTCTTACCATTCCCATTAAGTCATTACGTGCGTATCTTACATGATCTTCAGGTTGGTTTTCACCCCATTGCATACCCATATAGCAGTTAATTGCGTACAATCCTTGAGCAACTGCACCACTTCTGTCTATGTTTGCTTTTTCAACACAAACAATTTTTAAATCTCTTCCCCAGTGCCTTGCTTCAAAAGCAGCACCTGTTCCAGCCATTCCACCTCCAACTACTAGAACGTCACAATCTTCGTAATGTGTTTTATGCTTAGCCATTAATAATAAACTCCCTTTTTGAAAGTTTCTTTTGGAACTGATGGAAGTTCTCCATCAATATTTAAACCTTCTGGCTCAGTGTATAATCTTTGAGAATTTATCTCTCCTTGATTTGGTTTATCGCCTTCTGCAAGTTTTGGAATAAACTTTCCCCAAGGTTTAGTTGTGATTGGAGATACAAAATCTTTTGTAGTTCCATTTCTAAATTTTATTTTCCATGAAATAGTTCCTTTTTCTTCCTCACGTCTAACTCTTACGCTGTGTCCCATTGGTGCAAAATCTGCATAGCCTCTCACATCGATAGCATGATTAGGGCATGCTTTCACACATGAATAACACTCCCAACAAAAGTTTGGTTCAATATTCTTTGCTCTTCTAATTGTCTCATCGATATGCATTATATCTGAAGGGCAAATATCTACACAGTGACCACAA